>CAYVUO010000035.1:0-14921 GCA_964454715.1 uncultured Bifidobacterium sp.
GGCCTGGGTGCCGGAGTAGTCGAACTCGCAGGCCTGACCGATGACGATCGGACCGGAGCCGATCAGCAGGATCGAGTGGATGTCGTCGCGGCGGGGCATCAGCGGGTTCCCTTCGCATGCGCGTTCATGAGGTCGTCGAACAGATCGAATAGGTAGGCGGCATCGTGCGGCCCGGGGCCGGCCTCCGGGTGGTACTGCACACTGAACGCAGGCACATCGAGGCAGCGCATGCCCTCGACCACTCCGTCGTTGAGGTTGCGGTGCGTGATCTCGACGTTGCGGCCCATCGAACCCTCGTCGACGGCGTAGTTGTGGTTCTGACTCGTGATCTCGACCGTGCCCGTCTCGAGACGACACACCGGATGGTTGCCACCGTGGTGGCCGAACGGGAGCTTGTACGTCGTGGCGCCGACGGCGGTCGAGAGCAACTGGTGACCGAGGCAGATGCCGAAGATCGGGACCTCACCGAGCAGACCGTCGATGATCTGCGGCGCGCCGATCACGGCGGAGGGATCACCCGGGCCATTGGAGAGGAACACACCATCGGGCTTGCGGGCGAGCACGTCGGCGGCCGGCGTACCCGCCGGCACGACCTCCACGGTGGCGATGCGGCTGAGATGGCGCAGGATCGTGGTCTTGATGCCGAAGTCGTACGCAACGACGCGCTTGGGAGCGCGGTCGGAGCCGGTGAAGGCCCACTCGTAGGGCTGGTCGCACGTCACGAGGGCCGTCAGGTCGGCACCACTCGTACCCGGCTCATTGCGAGCGGCGGCGAGCAGATCGCTCTCGGACGCCGTGCCGAAGGCTCCGGCCATGGCGCCGAGGTCGCGGATCGTGCGAGTGAGTCGACGAGTGTCGATTCCGGCGATGCCGGGTACGCCAGTGCGCTTCAGGAACGCGTCGAGATCGCCATCGGCTCGCCAATTGCTGCGACGCCGAGCCAGATCGCGCACCACGATGCCGCGCGTGAACGGGCGTCGGGCCTCGTCGTCGAACGCGGTGACGCCGTAGTTGCCGATGTGCGGATAGGTGAACGTGATGATCTGCCCCGCATAGGACGGGTCGGTGATGATCTCCTGGTAACCGGTGAGTGCGGTGTTGAACACGACCTCGCCAGTGGTGACGCCGGTCGGCGATTCGGCCCCGAAGGCCTCACCCTCGAACACCGAACCATCGGATAGGACCAGGAGCGCTTCGCGGATCTCGGTCATCGAGTTGCCTCGCCATCGAGCACCGTGGGTACACCGCACAGGAGCGTGTGTCGCACCTTGCCCCTCACCGTTCTGCCCGCATAGGGCGTGTTGTCGGACTTGCTGGCGAAGGTGGAACCGTCGACGGTCCATTCCTGCGCCGGATCGAACACCGTGAGATGCGCCGGTTCACCGGCGGCGATGGGACGACCGTGCACATCGGCCACACGGGCGATGGCCGCCGGCTTCCATGACAGGAGGGCGATGAGTTCCTGCATCGTGAGCACACCCGGTTCCACCAATTCGGTGATGCCGAGCGCGAGGGCGGTCTCGAGGCCGAGCATCCCGCACGGAGCGGCGTCGAAGGGCGCTTCCTTGACCTCGCGGGTGTGCGGTGCATGATCGGTGGCGATGGCGTCGATGGTGCCATCGGCGAGACCGGCCTTCACCGCAGCGACATCGACGTCGGCGCGCAACGGAGGATTCACCTTGAACACGGGGTCGAACGATGCGACCTCGGCGTGAGTGAGCGTGAAGTGATGCGGAGTGGCCTCGGCAGTCACTGCGAGGCCCCGAGCCTTCGCCGCGCGCACCAGCTCGACCGATCCGGCGGTCGAGAGGTGCTGGAAGTGCATCGCTGCGCCGGTGAGTCGGGACAGCGCAATGTCGCGCGCGACCATGAGTTCTTCGGCCTCGGCGGGGATTCCGGGGATGCCGAGACGCGACGACCACTCGCCCTCATGCATGTGCCCGCCATGGCTCAGCGCCTCGACCTCGCAGTGTTGGGCGAGCACCACATCGTGCGAGAGGCCGGACGCGTACTCGAGGGCGCGTCGCATGAGGCGATCGTCCTGCACACCGCAGCCATCGTCGGTGAAGATGCGAACTCCGAGGTCGGCGAGTTCGGCCATGGGCGAGAGTGCTTCGCCCTCGCGCCCCACGGTGATGGAGGCCGATGAGCGCACATCGCACAGTCCGGCAGCGCGACCGGCGTCGAGCACCAGACGCACCACAGCGGCGCTGTCGATCGTGGGCTCGGTGTTGGGCATCGCGACGACTGCGGTGTAACCGCCGAGGGCTGCGGCGCGGCTGCCGGTCTCGATGGTCTCGGCCTCCTCGCGACCGGGTTCACGCAGATGGGTATGGATGTCGACGAATCCAGGCGAGACGATGCAACCGGTCGCATCGAGCAAACCGGCGTCGTTCAGGCCGAGCGCGGCAGCGTCGAGCGCAGTGCCGACCGCGGCGATCGTGCCGTCGGCAGCGATGGCCACATCGGCGACACGCTCACCATCGCGATCGATGACGGTGCCACCCCTGATGATCCAGCCTGCACTCTCCACGGTTCCCTCTCGTTCGGTGTGGTTCTCAGACATCGGCCGTGCCCCAGTCGGTTCCGCTACCGAGCAGCAGGAACAGCACTGCCATGCGCACCGACACCCCGTTGCGAACCTGGTCGATCACCACGGTGCCCGGTCGGTCGACGACATCGTCGGTGATCTCGACTCCGCGGTTCATCGGACCCGGATGCATCACGAGCGCGTGCTCGGGCAGTCGATCGGCGCGCGCGCCGGTGAGACCGAAGCACTCGGTGTACTCGCGAAGTGAGGGGATGAGCGCTTCGGTCATGCGTTCGCGCTGCATGCGAAGCAGGTAGCAGACGTCGAGGGTGGGGAGCACCGAGTCGAGGTCATGCGAGACCTTGACCGGCCATCCCTCGAGACTCGGCGGCAGCAGTGTGGGAGGCGCGACGAGCGTGACCTCGGCACCCATGGCCGTGAAGGCGAGCACATCGGAGCGAGCCACACGGGAGTGCTTGATGTCGCCGACGATCGCGATGTGCCGGCCGGAGAGTTCACCGAAGCGTTGGCGGATCGTGTAGCAGTCGAGCAGGGCCTGGGTGGGATGTTCATGCCATCCGTCACCGGCGTTGATGATGGCCGAGTCGGCCCAGCGGGCGATCTGCCGGGGCACACCGGCCGAGGCGTGGCGCACGACGATGGCGTCGACGCCCATCGCTTCGATGGTCTCGATGGTGTCTCGCAGCGATTCACCCTTCTTGACCGAGGAAGTGCCGACGCTGAAGTTCATGGTGTCGGCCGAGAGTCGCTTGGCTGCGGTCTCGAAGCTGAGTCGGGTGCGGGTGCTGTCCTCGAAGAAGAGCGACACCACGGTCTGCCCGCGCAGTGCCGGCACCTTCGGGATCGTGCGCTCGCTCACCTCGACGAACGAGTCGGTGAGACGCATCACCTCGTCGATGCCGGCGGCGATGTCGGGCCCGAGATCGGTGATCGACAGCAGGTTGCGCAGCGCTCCGTGGCGAGGATTGGCGAGCCGGCTCACTTGACCATCTCCCCGAGGTCGACACCGTCGTCGTTGACGTCGACCACCTCGTCGCGCCGAGTGGGCAGGTTCTTGCCGATGAAGTCGGGGCGGATCGGGAGTTCTCTGTGACCCCGATCGACCATGACCGCAAGTTGCACCGAGCGGGCCCGACCGTGGTCGGTGAGCGCATCGAGTGCGGCGCGGATCGTGCGGCCGGTGAAGAGCACATCGTCGACGAGGACCACCGTGCGACCGTCGAGGTCGCACGGGATCTCGGTCACGGCCTCGGGCAGCACCGGGCGCAGCCCGATGTCGTCTCGGTAGAAGGCGACGTCGAGGCACCCGAGGGGCACGTCGGTTCCGTCGATGGCGACGAGTTGCTGGTGCAGGCGCGCCGCCAGAGGCACTCCCCCGGTCTGCAGGCCGATCAGCACCACATCGTCGAGACCCTGGTTGCGCTCGATGATCTCGTGGGCCATGCGCTTGGTGGCACGGGCCATGTCATCGGCGGACATCACCCGGGTGCGGGGTACGAAGACGCCCCCGTATGGGGGCGTCAGGCGTCGTTCGCGTTCAGCCACAGCGTGGTCCTTCCTGTCCGTTCGGGCCTCACGGGACCCGATTCACGGTCAGGATGGGACTCTATCGCGTTTCGGCTGCGATCGCAGCAAGCACGCCGTTGACGAAGCGGCTGCTGTCATCGGTCGAGTACTGCTTGGCCAGTTCGACGGCTTCGGAGATGGCGACGGCGGTGGGAACGTCGGGCCGGTGCACCAGTTCGAACGTGCCGATGCGCAGCAGGGCCCGATCGAGGGCCGGCATGCGATCGAGCTGCCAGTTGCGGGAATGGGCCTCGATCAACTCGTCGAGTTCGGGACGGGTGCGGCCCACGCCCTCGACCAGATCGATGGCGAACGCGTCGGGTTCGAGGGGAAGACCGGCCAACAGGGTGCCGGGGTCCTCGCCCTTGATCTCCGATTCGTACAGGAGGTGGAAGGCCCGTTCGCGGGCTTCGCGCCGTGTGCTGGCGAGCGCGTCGTCGCTCACGCGCGGGTGATGTACTCGCCGGTGCGGGTGTCGACCTTGATGCGATCGCCCGGGTTCACGAACAGCGGCACCTGCACGACCAGACCGGTCTCGAGCGTGGCCGGCTTGCGAGCACCCGACACTCGATCACCCTGGATGCCGGGCTCGGTCTCAGCGATGTTGAGTTCGACCGCAGCGGGGAGTTCGACGCCGACGATCTCGTCGCCGTACATCTTGAGGATGGCCTCGGCGTTCTCGACGAGGTAGTCGGTGGCCTCGCCCAGCGAGGAGGGCCCCACCTCGAGCTGGTCGTAGGTGGTGCTGTCCATGAAGACGTAGTTCTCGCCCGAGCGGTAGAGGAACTGCATCTCGCGCTTGTCGATCATCGCCCGCTCGACCTTCTCACCGGCGCGGAACGTGCGCTCGATGGTGGCGGCGTTGCGCACGTTGCGCAGCGTGGTGCGCACGAAGGCACCACCCTTGCCCGGCTTCACGTGCTGGAACTCGACGACCTCGAACAGGCCGTCGTCGAGGTCGAGCGACATGCCGTTCTTGAGATCGTTGGTGGTGATGGTGGGCATCTCGGCTCCTGGTGCGACCGGCGGACCGGTCAGGGGGTGGGTGACTTCGTGGTGCGATTGAGGGGGCGGCCCCCCTCGGGCGTGACGACGAGGGTGTCCTCGATGCGCACGCCGCCGTGGGCTGGAAGGTACACCCCCGGTTCACAGGTGATCACGTTGCCGACCTCGAGCACGTCGGTGCTGGTGGCTGCGACCCTCGGGGCTTCGTGGATGTCGATGCCGACGCCATGGCCCGTTCCGTGACTGAACGCATCGGCCCACCCGGCCTCGGCGATGACGGCGCGACAGGCGGCGTCGACCTCGCTCGCTGAAGCACCAGCGGCGATCGCGGCCTCACCCGCCTCGTTGGCGGCGAGCACGACCTCGAACATGCGCTGCGCCGTGGCACTCACGTCGCCGATGGTGACGGTCCGCGTCATGTCGGAGCAGTATCCGTCGACGACACAACCGAAGTCGAGCACCACGAGTTCACCGTCAGCGATCACGCGATCGGTGGGTCGAGCATGTGGGCGCGCACCGTTGGGACCACTCGCCACGATCGTCTCGAAGCTCGTGCGTTGTGCACCGCGCTCGAGCATCGCGGCATCGAGCTCTCGAGCGAACTCGAGTTCTGTCGGCCCTTCGACGAGGCGATGGCGGACGGATGCCAATGCATCGTCGGCGATCGACGCGGCTCGCTGCATGCGATCGAGTTCACCTGCATCCTTCACCCGACGCAGCGCTTCGACGAGGCCCGCGGTGGCGACGAGCTCACGGCCCGGGAACCATTCGTCGGAATAGCGGCGCTGCGCAGCCCAAGTGACGTGCTCGGCCTCGAGGCCGACGCGAGACGCCGAGTCGATCGCCGCCAGGACGACCTCTCGCTGTGCGGTCGAGGTGATCTCGACCGTCGCCGCGGCTCCGCTCGATGCGACCTGGTCCGCGGCCTGCTCGCCGTAGCGGCCATCGGTGACGAGCACGAGCGCATCAGGGGTGACGACCACGAGACCGGCCGAACCCGTGAACCCCGTGAGGTAGCGGATGTTCGTGAGTGAGGTGACGAGGAACGCATCGACGCCGTCGGCGGCGAGACGCGCACGGAGACGGGTCGCCCGAGGGGCGACGTCCATCGGCAGGAATGTCGTGGCCATCAGCCTCGGGCGAGCACGGACGCTGCGGCGTCGACGGCGAGGCGGTAGCCGTCTCCCCCGAAGCCGGCGATGGTGCCGGTGGCCACGGGGGCGACGACCGAGGTGCGGCGCCACGGTTCACGGGCATCGGGGTTGGAGAGATGGAGTTCGACCACGACGCCGTCGAACGCGGCGAGCGCGTCGTGTATCGACCATGCGTAGTGCGTGAAGGCTCCCGGATTGATGATGATCGCCGCACAGCGACCACGGGCGCCGTGGATGGCGTCGACGAGCTCATGCTCGGCATTCGACTGGAGATGCTCGAGTTCGAACCCGTGCGCGGTGGCCGCGCTGCGAGCGGTGGCGACATGATCCTCGAGCGTCGCCGTGCCGTAGACCGAGGGCTCCCGCTCACCGAGAAGGTTCAGGTTGGGACCCGACAGCAGAAGGATCGTGGTCATCATCGGCCTCCACGCACCGCGTCGATCGACTCCTCGATCAGTGCCCGCGGTACACCGGTCACCGATTCAACACCGTTCGGGCCGTCGAGGACGAACGTGATTCCATCGAGGGCCTTCTTGTCGCGGCCCATGAACCCGATGAGCTCATCGTCGGTGAGACCGGAGGGCACCGTCATCGGTAGGTCGTAGGCGCCGACCACTCGACGATGTTCGGCGACGCGGGCGTCGTCGATGCGGTCGAGTCGACGGGCCAATTCCGCTGCGAACACGAGGCCGACGGCGACGGCCTCGCCATGGCGGAGGTCGTGCTGACCGGCCATCTCGATGGCATGGGCGAGCGTGTGCCCGTAGTTCAACGTGGCACGGGCGCCGCCCTCACGCTCATCACCGGCGACGACCGCGGCCTTGATCGCGGCGCAGGCCGCGACCTGTTCGTCGAGGGGCAGCGAATCGATCCCCTCGCCGCCGAGGAACTGGTACTTGGCGATCTCACCCATTCCCGAGCGCAACTCGCGCGGCGGAAGGGTGGCCAGCAACGCGGTGTCGCACAACACGGCACTCGGTTGCCAGAACGCGCCGACGAGGTTCTTGCCCTCGGGGATGTTGACGCCCGTCTTGCCGCCGATCGCTGCATCGACCTGCGCCAACAACGTGGTGGCGACATGTACGACGGCCACACCGCGGTGATAGGAGGCAGCGGCGTATCCCGCCGTGTCGGTGACGATGCCTCCACCGACGGCCACGACGCAATCGGCACGGGTGAGACCCCACTGCGCGAACTGTCGGCAGAGCGATTCGACGGTCGCCATGGACTTGGCCGTCTCACCGTCACCCATGAGGAAGGTGCGGTGCTCGATTCCGGGATCGACATCGATGTCGAGCCCCTCCTGCGTGACTATCGCGACGCGGCGCACACCTGCGGGGATGACGCGAGCGAGCTCGTGTCGTACGCCATCGCCCACGAGCACGTCGTAGGAACGGTCGGAGAGTTCGACCGGGACGATGATCATGCGACCGCTCCCCTGCTGGCGACCACGGCATCGACGATGGCAGCGACCACCTCGTCGACGGGAACGGACGAATCGATCGTGACATCGGCGACCTCGGCGTAGAGAGCCTCACGATCGGTGCGCATGCGTTCGAGTGCGCCCCGAGCGTCATCGGCGAGTGCCGGGCGATGGTCGCTGCCCGCCACTCGGCCGACGAGGACGTCGACGGGAGCCTGTAACCACACGACGGTCGACCGATCGCGAAGCGCTCGGCGAGTATCGGGATCGAGCACGACGCCACCAGCGGCCGCGATCACGTTCGCTGCTTCCGAGTCGAGCAGGTCGGCCATCACCGCAGCTTCGACGGTGCGGAACTCGGGTTCACCCGCGGCGAACAGCTCGGCCACCGTGCGACCGGTTCGACGCTCCACTTCGGCATCGGAGTCGACGAACTCGACACCGAGAGCAGTGGCGACGAGCGAACCGACGGTGCTCTTGCCCACACCCATCATGCCGACGAGCACGACGTGGGCGGGCGAGCTCATCGCGGCGCGGCGCCGTCGTCGAAGGCGAGGCGCTCGTCCCAGTTGAGAGGTGCGGCCTCGGCGTCGGCCACGGTGGTGTCGATGCGGGCCGACTGCTCGCGCACCTGAGCGATGAACGAGTCATGGTTGCGAACGAACTCGCCGAGCGAGTCGCCTCCGAACTTGCGCAGGGATTCGTTGGCGAGCACGAGCGCAGTCATGGCCTCGGCGACGACGCCCATCGCCGGTACTGCGGTGACGTCGGTGCGCTCGCGGAACGACACGCCTGCTTCCTTGGTGGCGGTGTCGACGGTGGCGAGGACCGGGCGATTGAGCGTGGCGAGCGGCTTCATCGCCACATGTGCCACGAGCACCTCGCCGGTGGACATGCCGCCCTCGATGCCACCGGCATTGGCACTGATGCGGCGGTAGAGCGACTGCTCGGCATCCCACACGATGGGATCGTGGGCCTGCGAACCGGGGCGGTCGGCCACATCGAAGCCGTCACCGATCTCGACGCCCTTCACAGCCTGGATCGACAGCAGTGCCTGCGCGAGCAGACCGTCGAGTCGACGATCCCAGTGCACATGTGATCCGAGTCCGATGGGCACTCCGTGGGCCACGACCTCGACGACACCGCCAAGGGAATCGCCGGCCTTCTGCGCGTCCTTGATCGTCTCGATCATCGCGGCTTCGGCGACGGGGTCGAGACAGCGGACCTCGGACTCGTCGACGACGGCGAAACCACCGGCCGCCGGGCGCGAACCGACCGCGGCCCGAACGCCGCCGAGAGCGATGACATGGGAACCGACCTCGGTGCCGAGATGCGACAGCAGCGCCTTGGCCACGGCCCCGGCCGCGACACGCGCCGCGGTCTCACGGGCCGATGCGCGCTCGAGCACATTGCGAGCGTCGTCGAAGGCGTACTTCTGCATCCCGGTGAGATCGGCGTGACCGGGACGCGGCGTGGTGAGCTTCTGGCTCGTGGCCCCGGGATGTGGCGACATCTCCTCGGTCCACTTCTTCTCCCACTCCGAATTGCCGATCTCGATGGCGATGGGCGAACCCATGGTGACGCCATGACGAACGCCGGAGAGGACGGTGATCTCGTCGGCCTCGAAGCGCATGCGCGGGCCGCGCCCGTAGCCGAGACGACGACGGGCCAGTTCCCCACCGATGTCGTCGATGGTGATGGGGAGGCCCGCAGGCACACCCTCGAGGATGACCACAAGGGCTCGGCCATGGGATTCGCCGGCAGTCAGGTAACGCAGCACCGGTCCACCCTACCCGTGCCCCCCACCCGCACTCGGGAGAGGTTTCCCGATCAGCCGATGATCGACCGGGACGCCAGCACCGTGACGCCGGCACCGAGGGCGAGGAACGGCCCGAAGGGGAACGGCTGATTGCGACGACGAGCGATGAGGAGCACGACGCCGAGCACGGAACCGGCACCGAACCCGATGAGCAACGACCACAGCACGAGCGACAGGGTGTGCGCCACGGTATCGGCCTGCCATCCGACCATCAGCCCGAGAACGGCCGCGAACTTCACATCGCCGAAGCCCATGCCGCGAGGTGAGATGAGATGTGCGACGAGTAGCACGGCGAACGAGATCACCGAACCCACGAGCGCGTAGCGGATGCGCGCTGCGTCGCCGTCGAGCACCGAGACCGCACAGACGGCGAGCAGCGCAGCGACGAAACCCGGGAACACCATCGCGTCGGGCAGGCGCATGTGCTCCAGGTCGATCGCACTCAGCGAGACGAGCAACGCGAACCACAGCACGTAGACCACGAGTTCACCGAACGACGTGTCGTCGAACCTCCACACACATGCGAGGCCCAGGACCACGCAGAGAAGGACCACCAGGGTCGGCCGAAGCTGCGAGGTGAGCCGGGCGCCCCGGAACGGGAGCCGATCGGGAATCAGCTCACAGCACAGTGCTCCGAACCATCCTGCGCCGAGCGAGACGAGTAGGACGAGTACGAGTCGCACCGCGACCATGTCAGCGGTTCCGGAGGTGAGGCGCCACGGCCTCGAGCATCGCGTCGATCGGCGCGGCGATTCCCGTCCAGATCTCGAACTGACGCGCCGCCTGATGGGCGAGCATCGGCACGCCGTTGACCGCGCGCGCTCCACGCTCTGCGGCGAGTCGAAGCAGTGGGGTCTCGAGTGGCCGGTAGACGATGTCGACGACCATCTGGCCGTCGTGGACGAGCGAGGGATCGAACGGCACATGCGCATCGGCGGTCGAACCCATTCCGACCGAGGTGGCGTTGACGATGAGATCGGCAGCGGAGAGTACGGGCGAAGCATCGGCGAGCCAACAGGCCGACGAGGTGCCACCGACGAGTGAGACCAACCGCTCCGCCGTTGCGAGCGTGCGATTCGCCACGACAACCGAGGATGCACCAGCGCGAACCAGCGACAGCACGATCGATCGCGCCGCACCTCCCGCACCGACCACGACGCACGCACGTCCCGAAGGATCGATCCCATCGGCGGCGAGGGACGACACGAATCCATCGCCATCGGTCGTGTGCCCCGTGAGGACTCCGTCGATGTTGTGCACGCAGTTGACGGCGCCGAGCAGCTCGGCGTCCGGCGACAGGTGGTCGCACAGTCGTGCCACCGCCTCCTTGTGCGGGGTGGTGACCGAGAATCCGGCGATACCGAGGGCGCGCATGCCGTCGAGTGCTCGAGCGGCGTCACCCGGAGCGACCTCGAGGGCCACATCGATCCAGTCGAGACCTGCGGCCCCGAATGCAGCATTGAGGAGCACCGGCGACAGCGAATGGCGGATCGGAGAACCGATCACCGCGACGACGCGCGTCGAACCAATGGGAGTGGACATCAGAACACTCCCCTCGCCTTCGCGTCGGCCACGGCGCGCGCGAAGTCGGAGGAACTGTTGGTGAAGTAGTGGCGCCCGTCCTTGTCGGTGAGCACGTAGAAGAGCCAGTTGCCCGGTTCCGGGTTGAGCGCGGCACGGATCGACTTCGCGCCCGGAGAGTTGATCGGCGTGGGCGGCAGGCCCGCCTTGAGGCGCGTGTTGTAGGGCGAGTCGACCTTGAGATCCCGGTCGAGCAACGTCGTCTTGCGTTCCTGCAATGCGTAGAGCACCGACGCGTCGATGCCCAGCGTCTCACCACGCGCAAGACGGTTGTAGATCACTCGGGCGATCTTGGGACGGTCCTCGTCGACCTTCGCCTCGGACTCGACCAGCGACGCAACGATCAGCGCCTCGTACGGAGTGATCGTGCGGTTTCCGGCGACGCCCTTGAGCTTCGCCGATGCATCGGGGAGTCCCTCCGCCTGCGAGACGCGATCGAACGCCGCCAACATCTGATCGATGAGCTTCTGCGCGTCGCCGGCGTCGGCCTGCTGGACCTCATAGGTCGCGGGGAAGAGGAAGCCCTCGAGGTTCGTCGAACCAGCAGGCTGCAGTGGCGGGTGCGAAGTGCGCAGCGCGGCGTCGAGCGCCTCGGGCGTCATCTGGGGGAACTTCGCAAGGATCGCCTTCTTCGTCTCGCTGATCCACAGTCCCTCGCGCACGAGGAACGAGATGACCTTCGGTGGGGCCGGACCGGCCTTGAGAACGTTCAACGCGTCACCCATCGACATGTTGGTGTGCATGCCGTCGTAGTCGCCGGCCTGGAAGCTGGCACCCCCGTTGAACTTCACGTACCAGTCGAACAGCGAAGCGCTCGAGATGATGTTCTGTCGCGCCATCTGCGAGGAGATCTGCGAGGTCGTCGCACCGGGAGCCACGGTGAACGCGACGGGCTCGGAGGCACCACCCGGATTGAGCTTGCCGTCGACCCACCACGCCGCTGACGCGGCGATGAGCGCCAACACCAACACGATCACACCGAGGATCCATGGCCACCGTCGGCGGCGGCGTCCATCGCCACCGTCGTCGTCGAGCCAGACGTACTCATCGACGCCCGCACCGTCGGTGCTCGGGGTCGGCGCGGCGGCCGCGGCGGCCGGCGCCGGATCGTCGTCGGGTTCGAGGCCGAACAACTTCATGGGATCGGGGAGGTCGCTCACGGCGCGGGGTCGGTGAGGTCGTCGAGTCCGTCGAGCCAGGCCTGCAGCAGCACGGCGGCAGCCATCTGGTCGATGATCCGACGACGGTCTCGGGCCGACACTCCCCCTTCCTGCAGTCGCTGGGCGGCGGTCACCGTCGTGAGCCGCTCATCGTAGGTGTCGACCGGTAGTGGGGTGAGGGCACGTAGTTCGGCCACCTCGGCCAGCACCTTCTCCGCCGCCGGCCCGTGCGAGCCGTCCAGTGACAGCGGGAGACCCACGACCAGGCGGTCGGCCTCCCATTCGGCGGCGAGGTCGAGCAGTCGGCGATGGTCGCGCTCACGATCACCCGTGCGTTCGACCGTCTCGATGGGCGAGGCCACTCGACCCGACGAGACCGCCACACCGATGCGGCGGTCACCCAGGTCGATGCCGAGGGCGCGCACTAGGCGAGACCCAGCGCCTTCCGCACGTGGGCGAGCGCATCGTCGAGGGCGGAGGGATCCTTGCCGCCGGCCACGGCGATGTCGGCGCTCTTGCCTCCGCCGCCCTTGACCATCTTCGCGGCATCAGCGATGAGCTCCGATGCATTGAGTCCGCTGTCGGGGGCCACCGCAGCGACGATCGTGACACCACCACCCTCGGGAGCGGCACCGAGCACGACGGCGCGGATGCCGGCACGATCACGAACTGCGACGGCGAGATCGCGGACCGCGTCGCGATCGAGGCCATCGATGCGCGCGACCACCAGACCGTCGACGGCGCCATCGGCCAGTTCCCCCGAGCGAGCGCCAGCAGCGGCACGCTCGAGGTCGCGCACGCGAGCGCGCAGATCCTTGATCTCGGCCACGCGCCGTTCGACGGCGTCGACGAGTTCGTCGGTGGCGACACCCATTGCGTCGGACGCGGCTCGGATGCGCGCTTCGTCGGCGCGGAGTCGCTCGAGGGGGCCAGTGCCGGAGACGGCCTCGATCCGACGGATGTTGGAGCCGATCGACGCCTCGCTCACGATCTTCACCGGACCGATGTCGCCGAGAGCTCGCACATGCGTTCCGCCGCACAACTCCGTCGAATGCGGGCCGGCCTCGAGCACCTTGACGACATCGCCGTACTTGTCGCCGAAGAATGCGATTGCACCCATGGCCTCGGCCTGATCCTTCGTCGTCTCGAAGTGTCGGGCCGGAGCATTGGAGAGGATGTCGATGGCGACGAGATCCTCGATGCGCGCGATCTCGGCGTCGGTGAGGCCCTCGTAGTGACTGAAGTCGAAGCGCAAGCGCTCGGGGGTGACGAGTGAGCCCTGCTGCTTGACATGCTCACCGAGCACCTCACGCAGGGCCCAGTGCAAAAGATGCGTGGCGGTGTGGTTGCGACGGATCGCCGCTCGACGATCCGCGTCGATCGCAGCGACTGCGGACTGCCCGACCTCGAGCTCACCCTCCATCACCTCGAAGCGATGACGCACGACACCGGGAGCGCCGTAGACGGTGTCGACGATCTGCACGCGACCCGTGGGTGTGGTGATGGTGCCCGTGTCGCCTACCTGACCGCCGGATTCGGCGTAGAACGGCGTGCGGTCGAGCACGATCGAATCGTCGAACACGGCGAGCACCGTGGCGTCGATGGTGTCGAGATCGTCACCGACGAACTCGGTGGAACCATGCTCGGCCGAGATCGCGGCGAAGACCTCCGCGCTCTCACCGCTGCCGCCCTTGCGGGCCTCCTTGGCCCGGGTGCGCTGCTGGGCCATCTCGACCTCGAAGCCGTCGAGGTCGACATCGTGGCCGCGCTCCTGCGCCATCTCACGTGTGAGCTCGAGCGGGAATCCGTGCGTGTCGTGCAACAGGAACGCGACGGATCCGTCGATCGTGGCGCCCGGACCGAGACGGTCGAGCTCGGCGTCGAGGAGCGAAGTGCCCGAACGCAACGTGGCACGGAACCGCTCCTCCTCGCGCGCGACGACCGTGCGCACGAAGTCCTGCTGCTTCACCAGTTCGGGATAGGCCTCGCCCATGATCTCGACCGTCGTGTCGACGAGTGTCGGAGTGACGAGATCGGCGACATCGAGCAGATAGGCCTCGCGCACGGCGCGCCGGATGATGCGACGCAGCACATAACCACGGCCCTCGTTCGATGGGAACACACCGTCGCCCACGAGGAAGGTCATCGTGCGGGCATGCTCGGCGAGGATGCGCAGCGAGATGTCGGAACGCTCACCGGAACCGAGTCGGGTGTCGGTGAGGCGCTGCGCGGTCTCGACCAGGGGCGCGAGCACATCGGTCTCGAAGACCGAATCGTGACCATTCAGGACCGACACGATGCGCTCGAGGCCAGCACCGGTGTCGATGTTCTTCTTCGGCAGTTCGGTGTCGGTGCCATCGACGTCGCGGGCGAACTGCATGAACACGAGGTTCCAGATCTCGAGGAACCGTTCATCGCCCCCGCCGGCCGGGCCGCCCTCGGGGCCGTAGGCGGGGCCCTTGTCGAAGTAGATCTCGGAACAGGGGCCGCACGGGCCGGGAGGGCCACCGGGAGGGCCCCACCAGTTGTCGTCGGTGAGGAACTGGATGCGGTCGGGGCTCACGCCCACGGCGTCGCGCCAGATCTCCGCCGCCTCGGAATCGGTCACATGGCAGGTGACCCAGAGGAGCTCCGGATCGATGCCGAAGAGATTGGTGACCAT
>CAYVUO010000036.1:0-1410 GCA_964454715.1 uncultured Bifidobacterium sp.
TCGCCGTGGTCGGCGTTCGGGTCAACACCGTCGCTCCGGGCCTCATCGACACGCCGATCTACGGCGAGGGTGAGGGCAGCGAGGCGTTCAAGGCCAACCTGGCCAAGGACGTGCTGTTCCCCAAGCGCCTGGGCTACGCCTCCGAACTGGCAGCGATGGTCATCGAGCTCCTGTCGAACTCGTACATGAACGCCCAGACCATCCGCGTCGACGGTGGTGCCCGACTCGGCCCGAAGTGAGGCCGGGTCCGTCGCCCGTCGGCGGCGGACGACTACAGTCGTACACATGTTCGTCCTCGGAGTCGACCCGGGCCTGACCCGTTGCGGCTACTGCGTGCTCGAAGCCGGCTCGGCGGCCACCGTGCCCGGTGGGCCCCGGTCGGCGCCGCCGCGCCCTCGGGTCGCGGCCCTCGGTGTGTTGCGCACCGACCCGGCCGACGAGGTTCCGGCTCGTCTGGCCGAACTGCAACGAGAGATGCGCGATCTGCTCGTCGAGTTCCGGCCCGGTGCCGTCGCGGTCGAACGGGTGCTGTTCCAGGCCAACGTGCGCACCGCCATGTCGGTGGGTCAGGCCAGTGGCATCGTCATGGCCGAGGCCTTCGCGCTCGGCTGTGAGGTCGTGCAGTACTCGCCCAACGAGGTCAAGTCCGCGGTCGCAGGGTGGGGCGGTGCCGACAAGGCGCAGATGCAACAGATGGTGCAGACGCTCCTCGGTCTGTCCGTGCGCCCCGATCCGCCCGATGCCGCCGACGCTGCTGCGCTCGCGTTGTGCCATCTCGCGATGGCCCCGATGCGCGCGGCGTCGTCCCGTGCCCTCGCCGGAGGACGTCGATGATCGGTTCGGTGCGCGGCACATTGCTCGATCGCTGGCCCAACGGCGAGGTACTCGTCGAGGTCGGAGGTCTCGGGTATCGCGTGCTCGTCACGCCCAGCACCGCAGCTGCGCTCGGTGAACCGGGTTCCGAGGTGTTCCTGCTCACCCATCACCATCGTCGCGAGGACTCCGAATCACTGTTCGGGTTCCTCGCCGCCGATGAGCGCGTGGTGTTCGAGGCGCTCATCTCGGCGCATGGCGTCGGCCCCTCGCTCGGCATGGCCATCCTGTCGGTGCACGCTCCGGGTGTGCTCGTGCGCGTCGTGGCCGATGACGATCTCGATGCGTTGTGCCTCGTGCCCGGCGTCGGCAAGAAGACCGCAGCCCGACTTCTGATCGAGCTCAAGTCGAAGCTCGACCTGCCGGGTCTCGAACTCGTGAGCGTGCCCGGAGTCGGCGCGGGCGCGTCCGGTGGGGGCGCGATCGCCGATGTGCGTGAGGCGCTCGCCAACCTGGGCTACGCGCCGGCCGAGGTCGACGACGCGTTGCGCGAACTCCCGTCCGGTGTCGAGGCCGCCGAACTGTTGCGTCTCGCCC
>CAYVUO010000036.1:1420-13503 GCA_964454715.1 uncultured Bifidobacterium sp.
GAACCCTCCCCCGACGACTTCGAGACTGCTCTCGCCGACCGGGCGTCGGGTTCCGACCTCATCGGTGAGGAGGGCGGTCTTCGGCCCCGTCACCTCGATGAGTTCGTCGGTCAGCGCGAACTCAAGGAGCATCTCGGCATCATCCTCGAAGCGGCACGTCGTCGTTCGCAGGCCGTCGATCATCTGCTCTTCGCCGGCCCTCCCGGGCTCGGCAAGACCACCCTCGCCGGCATCGTGGCCGCCGAGCTCGGCGTCGGTCTGCACGTCACCTCCGGTCCCGCGCTCGATCGTGCCGGCGATCTCGCTGCGATCCTCACTCGTCTCGGTGAGGGCGATGTGCTGTTCATCGACGAGATCCATCGTCTGAGCCGCACGGTCGAAGAGGTGCTGTATCCGGCGATGGAGGACTTCCAGCTCGACATCGTGCTGGGCAAGGGCCCTGCTGCGCGTTCGATCCGGCTCGATCTCCCTCGGTTCACTCTCGTGGGTGCCACCACCCGAACCGGTCTCATCACCGGACCATTGCGTGATCGTTTCGGTCTCGTGGCGCGTCTCGACTACTACGACTCCGACGAGTTGCAGGCCATCGTCGAGCGCGCCGCCACGATCCTCGGCATCGGCATCGATCCCGATGGCGCGCGTGAGGTCGCGCGTCGGGCTCGTGGCACGCCTCGGATCGCCAACCGTCTGTTGCGCCGAGTGCGCGACTACGCCGAGGTCCGCGGTCACGGCACCATCGACCATGTCACCGCTCGAGACGGTCTCGTCGTGTTCGGTGTCGATGAACTCGGCCTCGACAAGGTCGACCGCGCCGTGCTCTCCAACCTCTGTCAGAAGTTCGGCGGTGGCCCCGTCGGTCTCGGCACGTTGGCCATCAGTGTCGGCGAGGCCGAGGAGACGGTCGAGGACGTCTACGAACCGTTCCTCATCCAGCTCGGTCTGCTCATGCGCACCCCGCGGGGCCGTGTGGCGACTCCGGCGGCCTGGGCCCATCTCGGGCTCATCGCGCCGGCCGATGCGCCGCTCGCGGCCGATCCGTCGCGCACCCTGTTCGACCGCTGAGCGGCGCTGCTACGGCAGCGTCGTAGTCTCGGCGCCGATGGAGACCGCCGCGTTCGACTACGACCTGCCCGACGCAGCGATCGCCCAACATCCGGTCGAGCCGCGCG
Source organism: uncultured Bifidobacterium sp. (assembly GCA_964454715.1). Taxonomy (GTDB): domain Bacteria; phylum Actinomycetota; class Acidimicrobiia; order Acidimicrobiales; family Acidimicrobilacustridaceae; genus Acidimicrobilacustris. Next base: position 2,590 of record CAYVUO010000036.1, read on the forward strand.
ATTCGGCGCGTCTCCTCGTCGATCGCGGGACTGGTGCAGCGCCCGATGATCGTCATGTGCGCGATCTCGCCGACCTGCTCGATCCCGGTGATCTGCTCGTGCTCAACACGACTCGGGTGCTGCCCGCACGCTTGCATCTCGTGAAGTCGACCGGAGGGGCGGCCGAGGTGCTGTTGCTCGATCGCCTCGACGAGGGTGCGCTCGATCACGTCGGCGAGTCACGATGGGAGGCGCTGGTTCGGCCCGGTCGCCGACTACCGGCGGGCACCAGCCTCACGTCGCCCTCGGGAGGAGATCTCGTAGTGGAGGTCGGGGTCGATCTCGGTGACGGTCGACGCGAGGTGGTCGTGGCGACCACGTCGCCACTGCTCGACGCACTCGAACGTCACGGTGAGATGCCGCTGCCGCCCTACATCACCGAGCGGCTCGACGAACCCGAGCGCTACCAGACCGTGTTCTCGCAGCGACCGGCTTCGGCCGCGGCTCCGACGGCAGGCCTGCACCTCACCGAGGACCTCCTGGCCAGGTGTGCCGAGCGTGGCATCGGTCGGGTCGATGTCGAGCTGGTCGTCGGCCTCGGCACGTTCCGTCCCATCGCCACGGTTCACGTCGAGGACCACGTGATGCACGGGGAGCACTACCGGGTCGACGAGTCAGTGCTCGACCGGTGTCGTGAGGTGCGCGCTTCGGGCGGGCGCGTGGTCGCGATCGGAACGACGGCAGTGCGAGCGCTCGAGAGCGCCGCCACCTACGGGGCAGGAGAGGGTCGCACCGAACTGTTCATCCACGGCAACCACGAGTTCCTGCTCGTCGACCGACTTCTCACGAACTTCCATCTGCCGAAGTCGTCACTGCTCGTGTTGATCGATGCGTTCGTCGGCCCGCGCTGGCGGGATCTCTACGCGCACGCGCTCGACTCCGGGTATCGATTCCTGTCGTTCGGCGACGCGTGCCTACTCACGCGTCGCTGAGCATCAGAGGAATTCGCAGAGGTACGCCGAAGCGGCCGATGCCCTCACCTCGAACGCGCTGTCACCATCGATCTCGAACGAGGTGCCGCGGGCGTAGGTCGTCCACTCGCTTGCACCGGGCAACAGCGCCTCGAGTTCGCCGCTGATGACGGTCATCCGCTCGGGAGCGCCGGTGTCGAACCGATAGGTGCCGGGCTCGATCACGCCGACGGTCGCTCGTTGACCGCGTCGCTCGAATCCCAGGCTCTGCACGCTGCCGTCGAAGTAGGTGTTGTGGCTCGTCATGGCCGCGACCCTAGGCTCCCGACGACCCTTGGAGCGCAAGTGACCGACCACGTCCTCGACATCCGCATCGATGCCACCGACGGCCTCGCCCGAACCGGTGAGGTGCTCACTGCACGCGGTTCGTTCCGCACGCCCTGCTTCATGCCCGTCGGAACGCGTGCGTCGGTGCGCACGCTCACATCCGCCGATCTCGAACGCCTCGGCGCCGAGGTGATCCTGGGCAACACCTACCACCTGATGCTCAAGCCCGGTTCGGAGTTGATCTCCGAATTCGGTGGCATCCACGGGTTCGCCGACTGGCATGGCCACGTACTGACCGATTCGGGTGGCTTCCAGATCTTCTCGCTCGAGCCGAAGGTGACCGACGAGGGAGCCGTGTTCCGGTCGACCTACGACGGCAGCCGTCACGAGCTCACGCCCGAGCGCGCCGTCGAGATCCAGCAGCAATTGGGCAGCGACATCATGATGGTGCTCGACGTGTGTCCGCCGCTCCCATCGTCCGATGCAGTCGTGCGTGCCGCGGTCGACCGATCGGTGCTCTGGGCGGGCCGGGCGAAGGCTGCGAATGCACCGGCGCGTTCCGCGGGGTCGAAGCAGGCGCAGTTCGGCATCGTGCAGGGCGGGATCGATGTTGCGATGCGCGTCGAGAGCGCGCTGCGCACCGTCGAGTTCGACTTCGACGGCTACGGGATCGGCGGCCTGTCGGTGGGGGAGACGCGTGCGGAGATGCTGCCGGCGCTCGCGGCCACGACCGAGGTACTGCCGATCGACCGCCCTCGCTACCTCATGGGGGTGGGTGATCCGGTGAGCATCGTCGAGGCCGTCGCTCTCGGCGTCGACATGTTCGACTGCGTCCTACCCACACGGCTGGCCCGCCACGGCACGATCCTCACCGACTCCGGTCGGCTCAACCTGCGCAACGCCCGGTTCGCCCGCGATCACGAGCCACTCGAACCAGGATGCGCCTGTGAGACCTGTTCGCGCTGGTCCCGCGGCTATCTGCGGCACCTCCTGTCGGTCGACGAACCCACTGGCGCCCGCCTCACGACGATCCACAACGTCCATTGGCTGCTCGGGCTGATGCGGCGCACGCGCGAGGCCATCGGTGCGGGCACCTTCGCCGCCCTGCGGGCCGAGGTGGCCAGCCACTGGGACTGACCGCTCGCCGTCACCCGGCGCGGGGAGCCCTTGGTGGCGGCGGACTATGGTGACGCCGCTCGGAGCCGGCCTCCCGACCCCCGGACGGGCACCGCCAATGTCGCTCATCATCATCGCAGTGCTGTTCGTCATCGCATGGGTGGTGCTGATCCTCCCCAAGCAGCGCGAGCTGAAGCGTCACAACGGTCTCATCGCCTCGCTCCAGGTCGGTGACGAGGTCATGACCGGCTCGGGCGTCTACGGCACGCTCGTCCGCGTGGAGGACGACATCGTTCTGTTGCAGGTGGCCCCGGGGGTCGAGCTCAGGATCGCCCGGCGCGCCATCGCCGCCAAGGTGGGCGACCCCGCAGCTGAGTCCGACTCGACGTCGGGCGCGGAGGACACCGATCGATGAGGCGTCTGCGCGGGTACACCTCACTGTTCGTCATCATCGTCATCGCTGCTGCAGCGCTCCTCTACACGGTGGTGGCCGGCAACAAGCCCCTGCTCGGCCTCGATCTCCAGGGTGGCGTGTCGGTCGTGCTCGAACCCAAGGGCACCGTCGAGAACGACACGCTCAACCAGGCGATCTCGATCATCCGCCAGCGAATCGATGCACTCGGCGTGGCCGAGCCGGAGATCACTCGTCAGGGCAACAGCATCCTCATCCAGATCCCCGGTGTGAAGGACAAGGACCGCGCCCTGCAGCTCGTCGGTCAGACCGCTGAACTGCAGTTCCGCCCCGTGCTGGCCAACGTACCGGTCACCCCGCAGACCACGACCACGACCACCACCGCCGACCCGGCGGCGTCGTCGACGACCACGACCGCTGATCCGGCCTCGTCGACGACCACGACGACGATCGACGAGGGCAAGACGGTGGGTGGCCTGCCGCTCGACGTGTGCGTGACCGGCCTGTCGAGCGAGGCGCTCAACACCGCTGGTGAGGCGGTCCTGCCCCAGTGCAAGGACGGCGAACTGATCGCTTCCTACGCGGTCGGGCCGATGGCACTCACCGGTTCCGCCCTCGAAACCGCACGTGCCCAGCTCAACAGCAGCAACGGTCAGTGGGAGGTCGCCCCCACGTTCAAGGGCGGCGAGGACGGCATCGGGCTGTTCAACGGCGTTGCCGCCGCCTGCTACGCCAAGGGCTCCACCTGTCCGACCGGACAGCTCGCCATCGTGCTCGACGGCCGGGTGCTGTCGGCCCCGGTCATCCAGCAGGCGAGCTTCCAAGCCGATCAGATCATCATCAGCGGATCGTTCACCGAGCGCGAGGCCAAGGATCTCGCGACCGCACTCAAGTACGGCGCTCTACCAATCGAACTCGTGCAGCAGCAGGCACAGGTGGTCTCGGCCACGCTCGGGCGCGATGCTCTGCATGCCGGCTTGGTCGCGGGTGCGGTCGGCCTCGCTCTGGTGTCGCTCTACATGATCGCGTTCTACCGAGTACTCGGCCTGTTTTCGGTGCTCAAGCTCGGCATCGAAGGTGCACTGCTGTGGTCGGTGATCTCGTGGCTGAGCGCCAACAATGGCCTGGCTCTCACCCTCGCAGGTATCACCGGCATCATCGTGTCGATCGGCGTGTCCCTCGACTCGAACGTCGTGTACTACGAGCACCTCAAGGAGGACATCAACAACGGGCGCTCATTGCGCACCTCGATCGACCGTTCGTTCGTGTCCGCCTTCTCCACGATCGTGAAGGCCGACGTCGCCTCTCTCATCGGTGCGGCCCTGTTGTGGTGGCTCACCGTGGGCCCCGTGCGCGGATTCGCCTTCTACCTCGGGCTGTCGACTGCCCTCGACCTGCTCGCCTCCTGGGCCTACATGCGACCAGTGGTCAAGTTCGTCAGCCGCACGCGCATCGCCAAGAACCCGGCGCTGCTCGGACTCCCTGCTGAACATCCTCAGACCCGCAATCGGGGCGAGCGCACCGCGGAGGTCGTGTCGTGAACTGGTTCCGTCGTCTCAATCGGGGCGAGACCAACATCGACTTCATCCGCGTCTGGCGCTACACCATGGGCGTATCGGCTGCTCTGGTGATCATCAGCATCCTGTCGCTCAGCGTCCGTGGCCTGAATCTCGGAATCGACTTCGAGGGCGGTGTCTCGTTCGAGGTCAAGGCGCCCGGCGTGTCGGTCTCCGATGCCCGCTCGGCGCTCGACAAGGTTGGCGAGGGCGCAGCGAAGATCCAGGTCGTCGGTACCGACATCCTCCGTGTGCAAGGACCCGAGTCCACGCCGGAGCACTTGGCCGAGGTGCGCAACACCATGGCCGAGCTCGGCAATACCGACGTGGCCAATGTGAACGTGTCGGAGGTCGGTGCGTCGTGGGGTGGCGACATCACCCGCTCGGCGATCCGCGCGCTGATCTTCTTCTTCATCGCCATCCTCATCTACCTGACCATCCGTCTCGAATGGCGCATGGCGGTAGCGGCGATCATCGCTGTGATCCACGACGTGCTCATCAGCGTCGGCGTGTATTCGATCTTCCAGTTCGAGGTCACGCCGGGCACCGTCATCGCGTTCCTCACGATCCTCGGCTTCTCGATCTACGACACGATCGTGGTGGACGACAAGATCAAGGAGAACGAACGACTCGTCGGAATGAGCGGTCGCCTCACGTACTCCCAGATGACATCGCTGTCGATGAATCAGGTGCTCCTGCGGTCGATCAACACGACCGTCGTGTCGATCATCCCAGTCATCTCCCTGCTCGTCGTGGGCGCCGGCATCATGGGAGCGGTCACCCTCGAGGAGTTCTCGATCGCACTGTTCGTGGGCCTCGCCGTCGGTGCCTACTCCTCGGTCGGAGTGGCGGCCCCGGTGCTGGTGTGGCTCAAGGAGCGAGAGCCCAAGAACCGCACCGTCCGAGAGCGCCTCGCCGCCCAGGGTGCTGATGTGACGACCTCCGCCACCCGCTCGGTCGACTCCGAGGAGCCGGCCGACGCCACGGCGCCCAGCGGTGCGCGACCGACTCGTGCGGTCACCGAGGGCGTCATCCCGCCCCGGCCGCGCAAGAAGTCCCGCAAGCGCTGACGTCAGCCCTTGGTCCGGGCCGGTAGCCTCGCCGCATGGCGACGGTCGATCGTGTGCTCCCTTGGCGGCGCAGCTCGGCCCCGCCCGCGGTCGAGGTGGCGCCCCTGGTCGATGCGTTCCGGGCACACCACCCTAAGGACGCCACGAACCTCATCACCCGGGCCTACGACGTGTCGGCCGAGGCGCACAGGGGTCAGTCCCGCAAGTCCGGTGAGCCCTATGTGACCCATCCCGTGGCGGTGGCGCGCATCTGTGCCGACCTCGGACTCGATGACGTGACGATCGCCGCCGCCCTGCTCCACGACGCGGTGGAGGACACCGGCCTCACGCTCGAAGTCGTCGAGAGCGACTTCGGCCCCGAGGTGGCCCGCATCGTCGACGGCGTGACGAAGCTCGATCGCCTGACCTTCGACTCGAAGGAGGCACAGCAGGCGGCATCGGTGCGCAAGATGGTCGTGGCGATGGCCAAGGACCTCCGCGTCCTCATCATCAAGCTCTCCGATCGACTCCACAACATGCGCACGATCGCCGCGATGCCGGCGTGGAAGCAGGAGCGCACCGCTCAGGAGACACTCGACGTCTACGCGCCACTGGCGCACCGACTGGGCATGCAGGAGCTCAAGCAGCAGCTCGAGGATCTTTCGTTCGCGTCACTCCATCCCAAGCGCTATGCCGAGATCGATCACATGGTCTCCACTCGTGCTCCGGAGCGCGAGGTGTACCTCGACGCCGTGCTCGCCGATGTGCGCTCGCGTCTCGCCGAGTTGCACATCCGTGCCGATGTCACCGGTCGTCAGAAGCACCTCTGGAGCATCTACGAGAAGATGGTCGTGAAGGGCCGGGACTTCGACGACATCTACGACCTCGTGGGCATCCGCGTCATCGTCGACACCGTGAAGGATTGCTACGCGGCCCTCGGCTCGATCCACGCCACCTGGAAGCCGGTGCAGGGTCGCTTCAAGGATTACGTCGCGATGCCCAAGTTCAACCTGTACCAGTCGCTGCACACGACCGTGATCGGCCCCCAGGGCAAGCCACTCGAGGTGCAGATCCGCACCGTCGACATGCACCAGCGGGCCGAGCATGGTGTGGCGGCCCACTGGGGCTACAAGGAGAACGATTCCACCGGCGCTGATCTCGTCTGGCTCAATCGCATCGTCGACTGGCAGTCCGAGACGAGCGACCCGACGCAGTTCATGGACAACCTGAAGATCGATCTCGATCAGGACGAGGTGTTCGTGTTCACGCCGAAGGGCAAGGTCATCACCCTTCCCAAGGGCGCCACCCCCATCGACTTCGCCTACGCCATCCACACCGAGGTCGGCCACAACTGCATCGGAGCCCGCGTCAACGGTCGACTCGTGCCCCTCGATACCGAACTGCAGTCGGGTGACTCGATCGAGATCTTCACATCGAAGGTGGGAGGCTCCGGTCCATCACAGGACTGGTTGCGCTTCGTCGTCAGTCGCAGCGCCTCCACCAAGATCCGCGCGTGGCACTCACGTGAACGTCGCGAGGATGCCATCGAGACGGGCACCGACGATCTCGTGAAGGCGATGCGACGCGAGGGCCTGCCAGTTCAACGCGTACGTCAGCTGAAGGTGCTCGACACCATCGCCGGCGAGATGAACTATCCAGATCTCGACGCGCTCCACGCCGCCATCGGTGGTGGCCATGTCTCGGCCGAATCGGTGGCCCAGCGAGTGCGCAGGGCGCTCGAGAGTGGTGAGCCGGGGCGGGAGGAACAGCTCGCCGTCAATGTGCAGGCTCGTCGTCGCAATCCTCGGGCGCGCGATCAGCGCGTCGGAGTGCACGTCGAGGGTCTCGCCGACGTGCTCGTTCGCCTGTCGAGGTGTTGCACGGCGGTGCCGGGCGAGGAGATCATGGGGTTCGTCACCCGCGGTCGTGGTGTGTCGGTGCATCGCACCGACTGCGCGAACGCCGTCTCACTGTCGTCGGGGCAGGACGATCGACTGATCGACGTCGAGTGGGACATCGACCCCGACTCGGTGTTCATCGCCTCGGTCGAGGTCAAGGCACTCGATCGCTCACGGCTCCTGCGTGATGTCGCCGCCGTGTTGGCTGACAACCACGTCAACATCGTCTCGTGCAACACCCTCACCGACTCCGACCGCGTGTCGTCGATGCGCTTCGAGTTCGAGTTGGGTGATGCCTCCCAGATCGATCCGATCCTTCGTTCGATCAAGCAGATCGATGGCATCTACGACGCCTACCGCGTGCTCCCCGGCAATGCCGAGAACTCTCGCTTGCCGCAAGTGCTGCTCGACGACGACGACTGATCAGTCGTCGAGTCCCTTCTCGCGCCGTGAGAGGGAATGACGCTCGACGGCCGAAGCCGGCACGGTGCCGGTGAACTCCCCGGGGATCGTCGACGCGTCGAATCGATCGGGTGCCCATAGCGACCGGTCGTCGATGGCGGAGGCGAGGAGGTCCTCGCCCGATGCGCACTCGGTGATGGCTGACCACCACCGGGCCTGCTCATCCCATGAGCGCGAGCGGTAGCTGTCTCGCCGCAGCACTGCCGGCATCTTCACCGAGGTGATCGTGCCGGTGCCGCTCGGAGGCCCGACCCGCGCTGCGAGACGGGCCCACAGGTCGGTCTCGGGATCATGGCGACCGCAGTCGGCCGGGAAGCGCCATCCGCCCGCGGCGAGTGCAGCGTCACGTCGGTACATGACGGCCGTCGGCGGGATCCAGTCGCCCTCGGGCGGGAAGTTCCACCACTCCGGTGGCCACCGGTAGGGAGCGCGGCCCGGGTCGCTCCGGATCTGGTCACCCCAGGCGAAGCCCGCTCCATCGTCGAGCACACGACACAACACCTCGAGATGCGAGGGAAGCCAGAGATCGTCGTGTCCGAGGTGCGCGACGTAGGGCGCACGGGCGAGGGACAGTCCGAGGTTGTTGGGACCGGCTTGGCTGCGCCCGTTGTGCGGGAGGTTGTGCCATTGCACGCGATGGTCGCCCATCACCGACACGATCGCCTCCGAACCGTCGGTGCAACCGTCGCCGATGACGAGGAGTTCGAAGTCGGCCATCGATTGCTCAAGCACGCTTCCGATCGACCACGGTAGGACGGTCGCCCAGTCGAACGTGGGGATGATCACCGTGACGCGCGGCGTCACTCCCATCTCCACGGAACGAGTTCGCTCGCCCTCGGATCGTCGTAGGGGAGATCGAGCGCGTCGGGACCCTCGTGGTCATAGGGAACCGACGGGAGGTTGAGTACGAACGCCTCTTCGGTGCCGATGTTCTTCCAGCCGTGGTGCACGCCCGGCGGGATGATGACGATGCCGGGGTTGCGTTCGCTCACGCGATATTCAGCGGTCGTCCCGAACGTGGCCGAACCGTTGCGACGATCGTGTACGACGATCGAGACGAGACCACTGACGACGAAGAGGCGATCGGTCGAGGCGAGGTGGAGACCCCACGCTCGCACGCGACCGGGGAGGGTCGATGACACGTGGACCTGTGTGATGTCGGCGTCGATGGCCGGCCAGTCGCGTCGTGCCACTTCCGTGACGAATCCATCCTCGTGGGGAACGGGGCGAGTGGGTCGGAACTCGACGCCATCGATGTACGGAGCTCGCCATGTGCCGTTGCGATCGACGCGCGAGAGCTTCTCGGTCATCGCCGCGGTGCCATCGATCGCTGTTCGGTCGAGCGGGTCCATGCGGTGACAGTACCGACGTCGTTGCCGGGTGACATCTTCGGCGAGGGAGTCGTCGGTAGCCTCGGTGCATGTCCCCCCGCTACGCACGCCGTCGTCGCGTCCGACCACTGATCATCGTGCTGGCGGCCGTCGTGGTGGTCGGTGTGGGTGTCTTCCTAGTCGTACGGCGATCGGACAGCGCCGACGCCACCCGATCGGCCGCGGCCGAGCCGACCACGACGACAACCACGATGCCGACGACGACCACGACCTGGCGCGATGTCGCAGGCACCCAACTCGCGCCCGGCGCGTCGACGATCTACGTGCTGGGTGACTCGGTGATGCTCGGGGCGAAGGAGCAGATGCCCGTCGCTCTCGCCGGGTGGAACCTCACCTTCGATTCGAAGGAGAGCCGTCGCATCGACCAGGGCACCGACATCGTGGTCGAGCGCAAGGGGGCGATGGGGCGCGTGCTCGTCGTGCACCTGTGCACGAACTGGGGGAGCGGCGACTACGGCGCCGCGGCCGATCGCCTGATGTCGCAACTCGTCGGCGTGCAGCGCGTCGTGTGGGTCACCTGCACGCCGTGGACCGGCCAGGTCGGTGAGGCCGACGTTGCCATCCGCGCGCTGCCCACGAGGTACCCGAACGTGTTGGTCGCCGACTGGGCTGCGATCTCGAGGACGCCGGGTTACACCTACGACGACACCTTGCACCTCCGAAGCGAGGGCGCTGCTGCGCTCGCTGCGCTCGTACGTTCGATCGTGGGCCCGGCCCCGTTGCCGGGCTGATCGGGCCCGCAACGGGTTCGTGGCCCTCGTCGGCCCACCGGTACCATCTCCCGTCGTGTCCTCCCAACCATTCAAGGCTCCGGTCGGAACCCGTGATGTGCTCCCGCCCGAGTCGGCGCGTTGGCAGGCCCTGATCGCGGCGTTCGCCGGGCAAGTCGGCCTCGCCGGCTACGGGCTCGTCCAGAGCCCCATGTTCGAGGACGTCGCCGTCTTCGCCCGTGTCGGTGAGGGCACCGATGTGGTGCGCAAGGAGATGTACGACTTCCTCGACAAGGGTGAGCGTCACATCGCGCTGCGCCCCGAGGGCACGGCTTCCATCGCTAGAGCCTTCGTGCAACATCACCCCACGACGCCGTGGAAGGTCTGGTACGCGGCGCCGAGCTTCCGCTACGAGCGCCCCCAGGCCGGCCGCTACCGCCAGCACCATCAACTCGGGCTCGAGGCCATCGGCAGTGATGATCCCGATCTCGACGTCGAGGTCATTGCGCTGTTGCACGACTTCTACCGCGCCATAGGACTCGCCGATTTCACCCTGCTCGTCAATTCGATGGGTACCGCTGACGATCGTCGCCGCTATCTCGACGAGGTGCAGCAGTGGCTCCGAGCGAACCTCGGCGAACTCGATCCGGCCGATGCGGAGAAGGTCGAGTCTCACCCGATGCGCGTGCTCGACTCGAAGCGTCCAGTCACGATCGCGGCCATCGCCGACGTGCCCCGGATCACCGATCGTCTCTCCGATGACGCGACGGCGCGATTCGAGCGTGTTCGAGCGGGGCTCGATGCTCTCGGCATCGCCCACCGCATCGAACCCCGACTCGTGCGCGGACTCGACTACTACACGCACACGACGTTCGAGTTCGTCAGTGGCGCGCTCGACGCAGCGCAATCGACGATCGGTGGCGGTGGCCGATACGACGGCCTGGTCGAGGCACTCGGGGGCGCGCCGACGCCCGGCATCGGCTTCGGTTCCGGCATCGAGCGAGTGCTGCTCGCCTGCGACGCCGAGGGAGTGTTCGCCATCG
>CAYVUO010000036.1:13513-14423 GCA_964454715.1 uncultured Bifidobacterium sp.
GAACCGGCGGTCGATGTGTACGTCGTCGACACCAACGACGGCACGATCGCTCGTGATCTCGTCACCCAGTTGCGCCGGGCGGGCATCGCTGCCGACCGAGCCTTCGACGGTCGATCGATGAAGTCGCAGATGAAGTCGGCCGACCGCTCTGGCGCGGCCTTCGTGCTCATCGTCGGATCCGACGAGGCTTCCGCCGGTACGGTCGTGCTGCGCTCGATGCGGTCGGACGCCCCCCAACAGACCATCGAACGGGCCGCTGCCGTCGCGACCGTTGCCGAACGACTCTCCGAGGAACAACCGTGACCGACACCACGAGCATGCGAACCGACCACTGTGGACGCCTTCGCTCCGATGACATCGGCCGGGTCGTGTCGGTGTGTGGTTGGGTGGCCCGTCGTCGTGAGCACGGCGAGCACCTCGCCTTCATCGATCTGCGCGACCACACCGGCGTGGTGCAGTGCGTGGTGGACGGCGCGGCCGACCTGCGCAGCGAATACGTCGTACGCATCACCGGCACCGTTCGTCGTCGACCCGACGGCACCACCAACACGAACCTCCCCACCGGCGAGGTCGAGATCGGTGACTGCACCGTCGAGATCCTCAACATCGCCGAGCCGCCGCCGTTCCAGCTCGACGACCGGGTCGAGGTCGACGAGATGGTGCGCCTCGCCCATCGCTACGTCGACCTGCGCACAGAGCGCATGCAGCGCAACCTGCGCGTGCGGGCCAAGGTCAATGGCGCTCTGCGTCGGGCCATGGATGACCAGGGCTTCGTCGAGGTCGAGACGCCCATGCTCATCGCGTCGACACCCGAGGGTGCCCGCGACTTCGTCGTCCCCAGTCGACTCTCTCCCGGTTCGTTCTACGCACTCCCGCAGAGTCCACAGTTGTTCAAGCAGTTGTGCATGGT
>CAYVUO010000037.1:0-593 GCA_964454715.1 uncultured Bifidobacterium sp.
GCAACTCGAGCACGATCCGGCGCAGTTCCTCCCCGAGGTGACCGACTCGATGCTCGACGATGATGTCGTTCGCATCGACCTCAATCGCCCCATGAGCGAGATCCGAGCGCAGCTCTCGGCGCTCCCGATCCGCACCCGCGTCAGCCTCACAGGTCCGATGGTCGTGGCCCGTGACATCGCCCACGCCAAGCTGAAGGAACGCATCGACGCCGGAGAGGGCCTGCCCCAGTACTACGCGGGCCCGGCCAAGACCCCAGAGGGCTATGCGTCGGGATCGTTCGGTCCCACCACCGCTGGTCGCATGGACAGCTATGTCGACCTGTTCCAGGAGAACGGCGGCAGTTTCGTGATGCTGGCCAAGGGCAACCGTTCCAAGGCCGTCACCGACGCGTGCAACCGCCACGGAGGCTTCTACCTCGGCTCGATCGGAGGCCCTGCGGCGCGGCTGGCCCAGGACTGCATCCGCTCGGTCGAGGTGCTGGAGTTCCCCGAACTCGGCATGGAGGCCGTGTGGCGCATCGAGGTCGAGGACTTCCCGGCCTTCGTCGTGGTCGACGACAAGGGCAACGACTTCTTCGAAGAGGTCGTGCGCA
>CAYVUO010000037.1:603-14238 GCA_964454715.1 uncultured Bifidobacterium sp.
GCTGAGGCTCAGCGCGTCGGGCTCCACGGTTTGTCGCGGAACATGTCGCGCAGGTCGGTCTTGAGGATCTTGCCCAGCGTGTTGTTGCGGGGAAGCCGTTCGACGATCTCGAGCTGCTCGGGGATCTTCTGCGTCATCAGATCGGCGCCCTTGAGGTAGGCGACCATCTCGGCGAACTCGAGATCGTCCGAACCCTCGGCCGTCTCGACGCACGCGCACACGCGCTCGCCGCGGTCGCGATCGGGCAGGCCGATCACCGCGACATCCCCGACCTTCGGATGCTGGTAGAGCAGATCCTCGATCTCCTTGGCCGAGATGTTCTCACCCTTGCGGATGATGACGTCCTTGAGGCGACCGGTCAGCACGACGTGGCCATCGGCATCGAGATGCCCCAGGTCACCGGTGCGGAACCAGCCATCGGCGTCGAAAGCATCGTCGTTCAACGACGCGTCGGTGTAGCCCTTGAACACCATCGGACCCTTCAGTCGAACCTCGCCGTCGGTGCCCTGCGGCGCGGTCTCACCCTCGAGCGTGACGATGCGCACGATGCAGCCGGTGACGGGCGCACCATCGGTGTACATCAACTGGTCCTGGGTGTCGTTCGGGCCCCCCTGGGCGATCATGGGGCACTCGGTCATGCCGTAGCCGTGACAGACGGGGATGCCCATCTCGTTGAGCACCTCGGTGAACATCTCCGGGGGCTTCGGTGCACCTCCACCCGACAACAGACGCAGCGACGGGATGATTGGAGTGTCGGGCTGTGTGCGCTGCTTGCCGAGGTACATCTGGTAGAAGGCCGGGCCACCGCCGGCCATGGTGGCGCCCTTGCGAGCGAACAGTTCGACGGCGAGATCGAGGTCGAAGCGCTCGATGAGCACGGCGCCGCAGCCACGGTAGAGCAGCATCATCAGGTAGTCGGGTCCGGCGATGTGCGCATACGGGAATGCGATCGAGCCGACGTCGGCCGGCGTGAGCGCCAAGGCATCAGCGAGACCAAGACCACCGGCCATCAACGTGCCATCGGTATGACGAACACCCTTGGGCGCGGAGGTGGTGCCCGAGGTGTAGTAGATCCACCGCACCTCGTCACCGTTGGTCGGCGCCGGTGGCAGGGTGATCGGGTCGGCCTCGAACAACGAGTCATAGGCGACCATCACGACCGGTTCGATGCCGCGCTCGTCGATGATGCGCTCGGCCATCGCGTTGAAGTCGAAGCCACCCCAATCACCGGGGATGAGGAAGTACTCGGCGTCGGTCTGCTCGAGCACGAACCCGACCTCGCGGTCGCGATAGATCGGGATGATCGGATTCTGGATCGCGCCGAGACGAGCCAGTGCGAGGGAGACGACGACCGTCTCGATGCGGGTCGGCAACTGCCACGTGACCCGACTGCCATGATGCACTCCGAACTGGTGGAGACCGGCGGCGACCCGCTCGGCCATGTCACGCAATTGCTGGAAGGTGATGTCCCGGTCGTCGTTGTCGTAGAGGGCGACCACGTCGGGGCTGGCAGCGGCTCGCGCCTCGACCAGCTCCCACATCGTCGCTGCATCCTCGATCGACTTCACTGCTGCCATGGTGACCTCCGAAGTGTGCGCCGCCATTGTGGCCCGTGACGCGAGCACACGGGGAACCGGACGCCGCACTGGCGGAGGTGCGAGGATCACAGCATGACCATGCGCGCCTACCGCCTCGTCGAGTGGCAGAGCCCACCCGAACTCACCACGGCTCCGATCCCCTCCCCCGGACCGGGTGAGGTGCTGGTCGAGGTTGCGGGCAACGGACTGTGCCACTCCGACGTCGGCATGGCGCAGGCCCCGGGCGAGCTCATGGAGATGCTCGGCTGGCGAGTGCCGTTCACACTCGGCCACGAGGTCGGGGGTCGGGTGGCGGCGCTCGGAGCCGGTGCCACCGGCTTCACCGAGGGTGATGCCGTCGCCGTCGTCTCCCCCCACTCCTGCGGGGCCTGCGACTGGTGCGCTCGCGGCCTCGAGAACCTGTGCGATGACTCGATCGTCGGACGCGGCTACGGCATCGACGGTGGTCTCGCCCGATACGTACTCGTCTCCTCGACACGCGAGCTCGTTCCCCTGCGCACACTCGATCCAGTGATCGCTGGCCCGCTCACCGACGCCGGAGCCACATCGATCCATGCGGTGAAGCGCGTCGCACCGAGAGTGCGCGCCGATGGTTCGGTGGTGGTGATCGGTGCCGGCGGGCTCGGCGCATTCGCAGTGCAATTCCTGCGGGCGATGACCGACGCTCGCATCATCGCGGTCGACGTCTCCCCCGATCGACGCGCCTACGCCCTCGAGATGGGAGCCGACGACGTCGTCGACGGCGTCGGTGACACCACCGTGGCCGAACTCCTCGAACTGACCTCCGGCGGTGCTGACGCCGTACTCGACTTCGTCGGGATCGACGCCACGATCGGCGCCGGCTTGCGCTCCACGCGGCGCACGGGCTCGTTCGGTCTCATCGGCGCCGGGCAGGGGCGAGCCACCGCACCGCTCTACGACGCGCTGCCGAAGGACGGAGAGGCGTTCACCTTCCAGGCATCGACGATCTCGGACGTGCTCGATGCGGTCGAGTTGGCCGAGGCCGGGCGCATCCGGGTCGATGTCGACCTGTTCCCACTCGACCGGGTCGCCGAGGCCTACGAACTCATGGAGCGCGGCGAACTGCGGGGCCGCGCCGTGGTGGTTCCGAACTAGTCGCCGTCGGCCACGAGGTACGGGGTCGCCTGGAGATCGTCGACGAGACGGACCAACAGTTCGCCGAGTGCGATGCGCTCCTCGTCGGTCCAATCAGCAAGCGCGCGCGTGAGTTGGGCGTTGCGCACCTTCTCGAATCGCGACGCCAACTTGCGACCCGATGGGGTGGCCACCACCAGCACGATCGACCCATGTTGGGGGCTGGCCTGGCGCTCGACCAGACCCTCCTCCTCGAGCACCCTGACCTGACGGCTGACGGCGCCAGGGTCCATGCGCGCCGAGCGTGCTAGGTCACCGACGGGGATGGGCTCGCTGTCGCCGAGCGCTCGCAGGACGTTCATCGCCTGCTGTGGCAGAGCGACGCGCGCCGCACCGGCCATGCCTGCGTGCACGCGCCGACTCGAGAGGAGGCGCTGCAGTCGGGTGAGGCCGGTTCGGATGTCGCTCAACTGAGCTTCGACGGACTCCACGATCGGATCAGGCGTTCTGGAACGCCGGGCTCTGATGATCGGGCACGACGTCGAGCGGCGTCGCGATCTCCGCGACCGTCGGTCCGATGCGGTCGGCGATCGGCTGCAGTGCGTCGAGGTCGATGTGATAGACGCCAGCCGCGTTCTCGGCCAACACCTTGCGCAGATCCGACTCGTTCCACCCGACGAAGCTGTGACGGATCGACTCGATGCTGTACGGCGAGGTCGCCTCGTTGTGGGGATAGTCGCTGCCCCACATGCACTTGTCGATGCCGATCTCGCGGAACGACGCCGCCTGCTTGGGCGAGGGGAAGCTCGAACCGAGGAAGCAGTTGCGACGGAAGTAGTCACTCGGCTTGTGCGGGAGCGCCCCCGAGGCCGGCATGCCGATCTCACCGATGCGACCCCTGACCATCGAGTTGTGGATGTTGTCCATGCGCTCCAGCGCCTCGGGCACCCACGATGCGCCCTGCTCGGTCATGACGAACTGCAGACCGGGGAACCGATCGAACACTCCACTCATGATGAGGTGCCACAGCGCACGGTTGGCGAAGAACGGCGCCTCGAGCACGAACATCGTGATGGCGGCATCGTGCTTGCCGTAGTTGGGGATGCCGCTGCCACCCGCGTGATGGGTGATCGACATCTCGAGGTCCTGACATGTGGCCCAGAGCGGGTCGTAGGCACGCGAGAAGAGCGGGTCGATCCACGGGGTGTCGGGCGAGACACCGGGCAGGAGGATCCCGCGCAGACCATTCTCCTTCGCCCACTTCACATCGGCGATGGCCTCGTCGACGTCGTTGAGCGCGATCTGCGCGAGACCGACGCGCCGGAGCGGAGCCTCGGAGACGAAGTCGATGAGCCAGCGATTGTGGGCCCGCAGACCCGCGACGCGCCTGGGGAAGTCCTCGGGCGAAGGCGCAGGAGCGATGACGACGCCGGTCGGGAAGAACGGGGGCACCGTGTTGGGGAACAACACCTCACAGGCCGTGCCCTCGGCATCGAGGTCGGCGAGGCGACGCTCGGAGTCCCAGTTGCGGGTACGGCCGTCATCCTGCAGATCACGGAACGGGTTCTTGTACTTGCCCCGCCACGCGTCGAATTCGTCGCGCCAGGCCGGGTCGAGGTACTCGCGGTACTGCTCATGGCTCCCACCGGCGTGTCCGTCGGCGGAGACGATGATGTAGTGGTCCTCAGCAGCCATGGGGCCTCCCTGTGCGCCGCCCGGGTGATCCCCGGGGTCACGACGAGGCTACCGATGAGTGTTGTCTCAGTCAACACTCACACAAGAGTCGGTGTCAGGCGGCGACCGGCCTGAAGTAGGGCAACACGAAGCCGTCGTCGAGCGCATGGAAGACGACCTCGACCGCCATGCCCTCGCGCACGACCTCGTGGTCGCAGTCGACGAGACAGGCCAGCATCCAGAAGCCCTCCTCCATCGCCACGACGACGGGCTGGTACGGAACCTCGAACGCCGGGGTGACCGGACGCCACACGGTGGTCCAGGAGTACACCGTGCCTCGGCCCGAACTGACCTCCCAGTGCAGCGCCGTCGACGCGCACGCCGCACACAGCACAGCTGGGGTATGGGTGGCCGCTCCACAGTCGTCACATCGTTGGAAGCGGAGCTCGCCCACACGACAGCCATCCCAGTAGGGCTCGCTGATGGGGCCAGGGGACGGTCGCGTGATGGCTCCGGTCTGGGGCTTCAACATGGTCATGGCCGCTCGCTCCCCACGAGAAGGACGTCGGTGAACATCGCCCCGGATCCCCCGCCGGTGCACATGGCGATCGAGGCACCGGGCACCTGGGCGGTGACGCACTCGCCCCGCACCTGTTGCACACCGCGCACGACCCGCTGGAACAACTGCACCGACGCGCCACCGTGGCTGAACGACATCGTGCCGCCATCGGTGGTGATCGGATGCTTGCCCCCGGGTTCGATCACGCCACTGGTGACGTAGTCGCCACCCTCGCCCTCGGCACAGAAGCCGTAGGTCTCGAACTGTCGGATGATCTCGAACGAGAACGGGTCGTAGAACTCGCAGACATCGACATCGTCGGGCCCGATGCCGGCCCGGGCGAATGCCTCCTCGCCGGCACGACGGCCGACTCTGCCGGCCACGAGATCGCTGCGACGATTGCCGCCCAGTTCCCACGCCGGCGGATGCTGGTACGAGGGCCCGTAGTAGTCGGTGCCGCCGCCGAGCAGGTACACCGGCTTCTTGGCGAGGTCAGCCGCACGATCCGCAGTCGTGAGCACGAGTGCGGTACCACCCTCCGATGTCATCGCGCAGTCGAGGAGGTGGAACGGATCGGCGACCATCCGACTGTCGAGGATGTCCTGCGCCGTGAACGGGCCACGGTCGAAGTAGACGGCCTCGGGATTGACCGATCCGTTGTTGCGGATCGTGGCCGCGACATGAGCCATCTGCTCCGGAGTGGTTCCGTAACGATTCATGTGCCAGCGCGCCATGAGCGCGAACTCGGCTGCGGTGAACATTCCGTACGAGGCCACGAACTCGTGCGTGGGGCGGGTCCAGGGAGCCGTCGACTCGTGTTGGCGGTACGAACCCGCTTCACCGGTGCACACGAGCATCGTCGTCGCCATGCCCGCAGCGATGACCATCGCCGCCTCGAGGATGGCAGGGATGCCGAGCGGTGACATCGATCGATACGCCGGTCCGATGCGAGCCTGGTAGAGGAAGTCACTGCCGAGCGTGCCCACGGTGCCGTCGATGTCGCGCGGGTGCAGGCCGGCGTCGGCGATGGCGCCGAGTGCGGCTTCGAGTGTGATGCTCCGCGAGTCGTGGCCCTCGAGGACCTTCGCCTGACGCGTGTTGTGGACGCCGACGATGGCGACGTCGCGGAACGGATCGGCCATCAGTCGGTGATCACGTTCGGACGCGGGAGTCCCTGTGCCTCGCACAACGCGTAGTAACCAGCGAGAGAGCTCGCACCATCGGTGACCGACTCGATGTTGCCATCGGCATCGAGGTTGAGGTTCGCCCCGTACATGTGGAACCACACGCGGGTGTTGTCCTCGATGGCCGTGAGCGTGTGCACCGAACCGGCCGGCTCGTAGAGGAAGGAACCCGCACGATTGACGTAGTCGTATTCCTTGTACTTCCAGCCACCGCTCGTGGTGTAGCCCCAGACCGGGCCGGTGTGGCGATGCGTCTGCACCTCGAACCCCGACTGGAAGATGTTCTCGACGATCCAGAGACCTTCCTCGATCTTCACCTGGAGCACGCGCAGCTTGTTGCCGCCGCCGATCTCGACCCACGGAAGATCCGAGTCACCGACGTGCACGGCCTCGGGAGCGGAGTTGGTGATCATGGTCATGGAATCGTCTCCTCGTGACTGGTCCTGTTGCGATCATTGCCGCTCATCGGCGGCCGCGCACCAGTCTGCCCGGTCGGGCACCGGTGTCGGTGTCGTCGCGTCGGACGACCTCGCCCGCGACCACCGTGAGGCGGTAGCCGCTGGCCCGCTGCACCAGACGGGCGCCTCCGGCAGGAAGATCGTGCGCGACCTCGGGATGCTCGAGTCTGAGGCCGTCGAGATCGATCACGTTCAGATCGGCCCGTTTGCCCACCTCGAGCGTGCCCCGGTCTCCGAGGCCGTAGAGCTCGGCGGTCTCGCTCGTCTGCATCCGCACTGCGGCCTCGAGCGAGAGGCGCGGTCCCCGCTGGCGATCACGCACCCAGTGGGTGAGCAGCATCGTCGGCTGACATGCGTCGAGGAGCAGATTGCAGTGCGCGCCAGCGTCGGAGAGTCCGAGCACCGACGCGGGATGCGTGAGCATGTCGTGGACAGAATCGAGACCGGATCCGGCGTAGTTGTTGATGCCCGCCATCAACAGGGCTCGACCATCGCGATCGAGCATGCGGTCGTACATCATCTCCATGGCCGAGACACCGGCGGCAGCGGCCAGTCCGGAGATCGAGAGATCGGCCGTCGGCTCCTGCGACACATCGTCGTCGTACGGGAAGATGATGTCGGCTCCGTTCTGAGCGAAGACCGCGATGCCCTCGTAGAGGCCGTCGCCGGGAGGATCGTCGACCTCGGCGAGGATCGCAGCGCGCACCGCAGGGTCGCGGAGTCGGGCCACGAGCGCGTCGAGATCGCCGTTCGCGTCCGCGGCGACGCGCTTGAAGGTCGGTCGTCGCATGAACGCATGTGAGGTGGTGAGGCCCAGCAACAGACCCTGGCTCTTCGCCGACACCTGGGGCACGACGACCGCTCCATCGGAACGCGCGGCGAGGGCACGATCGAGGACCTCGCGGTAGAGCCCCACGTTGGTGGGGATCTGCGCCAGCACCATCGATACCGTGACGCCGAACTCGGCCGACATGCGCGCCATCCACTCGAGTTCGTCGAGGACCTTCTCGGGATCGGAGCCCACGACACCGAGGGGCGAGACCTCGAAGACGACCGGCCCGTGCTCGGCGAGCGTGGCGGCGATGGGCCACAGCTCATCGGGCCCGGCGTGCGTTCCGGGCACCAACGTGCCGTCGGGGGCGCGATGGGCATAGGTGCGAGAGGTCGAGAACCCGAGTGCACCGGCATCGATCGCCTCGCCCACGAGACGGGCCATGTGGGCCACCTCGCTCTCGGTCGGCGGCTCATCGGTGATGGCGCGGTCGCCCATCGCCCAGACGCGCAACGGCCCGTGCGTCACCTGCGTCGCGATGTCCATCGACCAACGACGGCGGTCGAGAGAGTCGAGGAACTCGGGGAAGGTCACCCAATCCCACGAGATCCCCTCGTTGAGCGCAGCGCCCGGGATGTCCTCGACACCCTCCATCAGCTCGACGAGTTGCTCACGACGCTCGGGGAGCACCGGAGCGAATCCCACACCGCAGTTTCCGATCACGACCGTGGTGACACCGTGGCTCGATGACGGCTCCATCACATCGTCCCATGTGACCTGACCGTCGTAGTGGGTGTGGATGTCGACGAAGCCGGGGGTCACGATGAGGCCGCTGGCGTCGAACTCCTCGACCCCGCTCCCCTCCACCGTGCCACCGACCTGCACGAGCACACCGTCGCGAACTGCGATGTCGCCGACATGACCGGCGCGGCCCGTGCCGTCGACGATCCTCCCATTGCGGATGACGAGATCGAACATGATCCTCCTCAGCGACCCGGCGCGACGAGTGTGCCCGGAGCGGCGGTGGTCTGCACCCCGTCGCGACGGATGGGAACGCCATTGACGAGGACGTGACGCACCCCGACGGGAGCATCGGCGGTGAGACGTTCGGAATCGGCCGGGAAGTCACGAACCCGGCGAACGGGACCGGGAGCGACGGTCTCCGGATCGAACACGACGACATCGCCATGTGCGCCCTCGCGCAGCACACCTCGGTCGACGAGACCGAACAGTTCCGCTTGCGCACTCGTGAGCCGACGAACCGCCTCCTCGATCGAGAGCACCCCACGGCCTCGCACCCAGTTGCCGAGCAGATCGGTGGCCTGCGGTGCATCGCAGAGTTGGCCCACGTGGGCACCGGCGTCGCTGAGCCCGAGCGAGGTGTGGGGCTCGGCGAGCAGGAATGCGACCTCGTCGACGTCGTCATTGGCGACGACGCTTCGCACTCGCAACGCGAGATCGTCGTGAGCGAGAGCGAGGTCGAGCACGAGATCGAACGGTTCGACGCCGCGCTCCCCTGCGATCTCCTCGACCCGACGCCCCTCGAGCGAGGGATCGATCGCGCACTCGGCGATCTCGAACGTGTTCCAACGCGGCACCATGAACGTCGCACCCACCCATGCCTCGAGCGCCCGTGCCCGCCAGTCGGCGTCGGCGTAGGCGCTGCGGCGTGCGGCCAGGTCGAGCGACATGAGCTCGGCGAAGACCGGGTTCACGTTGAAGGTGAACGGCTCGGCCATCGACATCGCGAACGTGAGGGGACGGGGCGAGATCTGCGGCCACACCTGTGCACCGCGCTCCCATCCGGCTCGATTGACGTCGACCCAGGCCCGGTGCGAGAGGTTCGGAGTCGCGAGCATCGCGGTGACCGTGAATGGTGCGCCCATGCGCGGCTGCAGGTCGTACAGGTCGGCCACCGGGAGGATGTCGCCGGGTGTCACCTCGACCACGCCCCGGCCGCATCGGCCGACGCACGAGAACAGGGCTTCGAGCTCGGCCCGGTCGGCGAAGCGCGAGGGCACGGGCTTGCCATCGACTCCACGATGGGTGGGCGCCACGCTGGTCGCGAAACCGGCAGCGCCAGCCTCGAGGGCCTCCTCGAGCACCGCGACCATGCGATCGACCTCATCGGATGTCGCGGCGCGCTCATAGGCGTCGTCGCCCATCACGAACAGCCGCAGTGCGGTGTGTCCGACATAGGCGGTGAAGTTGAGTCCGAGCGGCAGCGATCCGACCGACGAGAGGTACTCGGGGAAGGTGCTGAAGTTCCAGGGCACGCCCGCGGCGAGGGCGGCGACATCCATGTCCTCGACGTTCTCGAGGGTGCGGGCGATCAACTCGCGATGCTCGGGCCGTGTCGGCGCGATCGAGAATCCGCAGTTGCCGGCGACGACGGTGGTGACGCCATGGAAGCAGGAGGGACTGAGCGCTGGATCCCAGAAGACCTGCGCGTCGTAGTGGGTGTGGATGTCGATGAAGCCGGGGGCGACGATGCAACCGCTCGCATCGAGCACCTCGTCGGCGGGACCGACGTCGTCTCCGATCGCGACGACCCTTCCGTCACGAACCAGTACGTCGGCTCGGCGTCCGGGAGCACCGGTGCCGTCGACGACCGTTCCACCCTCGATGCTGTAGGAACTCATGCGGCCTCCTGGCGACCGAGAAGGAGCGGGACCCTCTTGTAGGCGTTGTTGAGGTTCGACCGTACGCGAACCGGGGTGCCGGTCGGTTCGATCAGCGGGAACGAAGCGAGCAGTTCGTCGAAGAACACCCGGCCCTCGAGACGAGCGAGGTGCACGCCGAGACAGAAGTGCTCGCCAATGCCGAATGACAGGTGTGGATTCGGATCACGTGTGATGTCGAACGCCTCGGGATCGCTGAACACCGCTTCATCGCGATTCGCCGACGTGTAGTACATGGCCACCTTGTCGCCGGCTGCGATCGCCTGACCCGCGATCTCGGTGTCGGCTGTCGCGGTGCGACGGAAGTAGTGCAGCGGGTTGTGCCAACGCAGGATCTCCTCGACCGCACCCGGGATCCGGGAGCGATCGGCCCTGAGCATCGCAAGCTGCTCGGGATGCGCGAGGAGGGCTGAGATCCCTCCGGCCATCATCGTCACCGTCGTGTCGTTGCCCGCGGTGATCATCTGCACGAGGAGCGAACCGATCTCCGGATCGGTGAGATGGCGGCCATCGAACGGCTGCCCGAGGATGATGTCCATCAGGTCACCCTGCGGCTCCATCGTTCGTCGATCCGCAGCGAACTGCATGCCGTACATCGCCATCCGCATGGACGAATCGGCGCTGCCCGCCTCGCTCAGGTCGCCATCGGGATTGATCTCCGGATCCTGTCCACTGGTGTTCATCTCGGCGAGGTGGTGGAGCATCTCCCAGTCGGCGCGCGGAAGCCCGAAGAGCTGGCCGATCACCTGAGTGGGCAACGGACCGACGACGTCATGGACGAATTCCACCTCCGCCCGTTGCGGCACGGCATGGAGGATGCTTCGTGTGATGTCGCGGATCTGCTGCTCCATCCCCGCGATGATCCGCGCTGCGAACTCGGGGGCGAGGGGCTTGCGGTAGGCGATGTGTCGTGGCGGATCCATCGACAGCAACATGTCGCGCATGCGAGCCAGACGTTCCGGATCGAGATCCTCGATGACCACTCCTCCGGCCTCGCAGGAGAACAACTCGGGATGTCGAGACACGTGCACGACATCGGCGTGGCGCAGCACGGCCCAGAACCCGGGTTGTCCGGGGATGTCCTGCCAAAGCACCGGCGTCGTGCGCCGCAGTTCCGCGAGCGCAGCATGAGGAGGTCCGTCGACGAATGCATCCGGGTCGTACAGGTCGACCTTCGTCATGATGCCCCCCATCCGGCGACACCCCCCTGGTGCCGCCCACGCTTCGGCGCGTTCCGCCGATTCTTGCCCAACTAGGGTCGCTGGTCACGCGTCACGAGGGAGTCCCATGCCTGCGCCACTCGACGAGTACCCGATCCATCAGGGTCCCGAATCGATGCGGTGGTTCGCCACGAGCGACCGCAACGTCTACGACCGCTGCATCATGCATGCGCTCTCCCCCGATGGCAGCCATCAGGTGGCCGTTGGGCTCGGTGTCTACCCGCATGTCGGGGTCATCGACTGCTACCTCGCCGTGCGCGATGGCCTCAAGCTCTCATCCCTGCGCGTCTCGCACGAACTCGGCGACGATCGCATGGTGCAGCAGGTTGGACCGATGCGCATCGAGGTCGTCGAACCGCTCCAGACGGTGCGCTTCGTCTGCGAACCCAACGCCCATGGCATCGCCGCCGACCTCACGTGGACGGGCGCATTCCCCGCCGTCGACGAGCCGCGTCACATCCGCCGTCAGGGTGACATCACGATCCTCGACGCGTTCCGGTTCGTGCAGACCGCAGCGGTGACCGGAACGGTCACGGTCGACGACGTCTCACTCGATGCGACCGCCGAGGGATGGACCGGCGCGCGGGATCGCTCGTGGGGCATCCGACCGGTCGGTGAACCCACCGAACCGGGGCGTCCCCTCCCGGGAGGCCCGGGGATGTGGTGGTGCTGGATCCCCCTGCGGTTCGAGACGTTCGCCCTCATGCTCGTGCTCGAGGAGTCCCCCGACGGCTACCGAACGATCAACGAGGCGATACGCATCCGCCCCGATGGGTCGATCGAGCAGTTGGGGTGGGCCGAACCACGCATCACGTACCGCAGTGGCACCCGCTACCCCACCGGAGCGGCCATCGCGCTGCGCGGTCGCGACGGTCGTGAGCTCGACCTCGACATCGAAGTGCTCGGCCCGATGCCGCTGAGCGTCGGTCTCGGCTACGGCCCCGACGACGACGGTTGGAACCACGGACGGTGGATGGGTCACGACTGGTCGCAACGGGTCGACCACGACCTCTCCGCCGAGCCGGCCACGACGCGGATGGCATGGAGCATGATCGATCATGCGGCGCGAGCCTCGTTCGACGGAGAGATCGGCCACGGGATCTTCGAGCACATGAGCCTGGGGCGACACGATCCATCCGGCTTCGCCGACATCACCTCGATGGCACCCTGAGACGGAGGATCCGATGGACATCGCGATGACGCTTCCCACGATGCTGGTGCACGACCGGGCGCAGACGATCGACTGGTGCAGGACCATCGACGACGGGCCCTGGTCGAGCCTCGCCGTGCCCGAACGAGTCACCTATACGAGTCACTCATGGGTTGTGGAACTCGCTGCCGCTGCGGCCCTCACCGAACGTGTGCGCCTCTGGACCACCATCATCGTGCTGCCGGCCCACGATGCCGTCGACGTCGCCAAGCAGCTCGCGAGTATCGACGTGCTGTGCGACGGTCGACTGACGGTCGGCATCGGCGTCGGCGGACGCGAGCACGACTACCGCGCCATCGACGGAACGTTCGAACGTCGCTGGTCACGGATGGACGAACAGGTCGCCACCATGCGACGCATCTGGGCCGGTGAGCCGCCGTTCGAGGGCGCCGATCCGGTCGGGCCTCCCCCGGTGCAGGCCGGCGGTCCACCGCTCGTCTCGGGGGCGATGGGGCCCAAGGCGATCGCCCGAGCCGCCAAGTGGGCCGTGGGTGTCGACGATGGATCGACCGTCTTCGGCATCGACCCGGCCGCGACCGGCGCCGCCTTCGACCGCATCCGTGAGGCGTGGAGCGAGGCCGGACGCACCGATGCCCCACACATCTCGGCCAGCCTCTGGTACGCGCTCGGTGATGGGGCCCACGAACGCCTGCAGGGCTATGGCTACGACTACATGCGCATCTTCGGCGACGACCTGGCCAAGGCGATGGGCGGCGCACTGTCCACGGCGACGCCGGAGGCATTGCGCGCTGCGGTCGACACGCTCGAGCAGTTGGGCTGCGACGAGTTGTTCCTCGTGCCCACAACGACCGACCCCGCCGAGCTCGATCGCACGCGCGACGCGCTCGGCATCTGAGAACACACCACGACTGGAGCAGCGATGACCGACATGACCTACCGAACACTCGGCAGGAGCGGGCTGATGGTGTCGACCATCGGTCTGGGATGCAACAACTTCGGCATGCGCATCGACGCCGCGGCCACCAAGCGAGTGGTCGATGCCGCCATCGACCACGGGATCACGCTGTTCGACACGAGCGATTCGTATGGAGACTCGGAACTCTTCCTCGCCGACGCGATCGGCGATCGTCGTGATCAGGTGGTGATCGCCACCAAGTTCGGCAGCGACCTCCGAGGCGCGAACGGCCCGGACTGGGGAGCGCGTGGTTCACGTCGCTACATCC
>CAYVUO010000038.1:0-1919 GCA_964454715.1 uncultured Bifidobacterium sp.
CGCGTCCTGCGCTGCGGCCTGGGCGACTGGATCGAGCGTGGTGTGGATGCGCAATCCTCCGCCGAACACGGAGCGGTAGCGCTCGGCGTAGGTGCCACCGAGCCTCGTATCGGCCAGCAACTGCTCCTTCACCTGCTCCACGAAGTACGAATCGGGCGGCGGTTCGGTGACCGTGCCGCACTCGGGCGGACGGATGCCGAAGACCAATGCACACTTGCCGTCGGGAAGCGGTGCCTCGTTGGCTGCTGTCGCCTGCTCACGAGTGATGGCGCCGGTGGCGACCATGCGATCGAGTGCGATGCGGCGTTGCGTCTTCGCAGCATCGGGATGGAGCGTGGGGTCGTAGGCGACGGGGTTCGAGATGAGCGAGGCGAGCATGGCGCCCTCGGCCCAGCCGAGTTCCTCGACGTGCTTGTGCCAGTAGGTCTGGGCTGCGGCCTCCACGCCGTACGCGCCGGCACCGAAGTACACGGTGTTGAGGTACAGCTCGAGGATCTGATCCTTCGAGAGCTGATTCTCGAGACGGATCGCCAGCACCGCCTCCTTCACCTTGCGACTGAGCACCCGCTCATCGGTGAGCAATGCCTTCTTCACCAGCTGCTGGGTGATCGTCGATCCGCCCTGATCGACACCGCCGGCCTGCACGTTCGACACGAGCGCACGCGTGAGGCCCCGAAGGTTGATTCCGCCATGCTGATAGAACTCCGCGTCCTCGACCGACAGCACCGCCTCGCGCACCGTGGGCGGAACGACCTCGAGGTCGACGGGGATGCGATTCTCCTCACCGTGCAGCGTGGCGAGCACCGATCCATCGGAGGCAAGCACCTGCGAACGCACGGCGTAGTCCTCGAACGACGCGATGTCGAGGGGCTCGCTGTCACCCTGTGCAGAACGCGCGAGAACGGCGGCAGCCGGCACGAGCAGGACGGCGAACAGGGCGAGCGCCACACCCCCGGCCACGATGGTGACCACGTACTGCAGGAGGCGGTTCGGGTTCTGATCCATCGCGCCGGTCAGCGTACCGGCGCCCTGCCGTCGAATTCGGTCAGTCCCGAGGCCAGTCGACGGGCCGCTTCTCGATGAACGCCAGCATGCCCTCCCGCATCTCGGGTGAGGTCATCGCCCTCTCGAACATGCCGTTGTTGGCCCGGGGAAGACGATTGACCATGTCGGCCTTGGTCTCGGCCCGGGCATTGGGACCGGTCTGGGAGATGCGCTCGAGCACGCGGTCGACCTCGGCCCCGAGTTCGGCATGGGGGACGACCTTGGCGACCAATCCCATCCGCTCGGCGGTCTCGGCGTCGATCTCGTCGGCCACGAAGAACAGGTACTTGGCCTTCACGAGCCCGACCGCCTCGACGAGTCGAGCCGACATGAACGGATCGGGGATGCCCCGCAGCAACTCGGGCACACGGAAACGAGCCTGGTCGGACGCGAGCACGACATCGCAATGGAGAGCGAGGTCGATGCCGCCGGCGTGGCACACACCGTTGACGGCCGCGACCCAGATCTTGCGACAACGCTCGATGTGTCGGAACGGGAAGTTGTCGGTCGGATCCCACTCGGCGGCGAGATCGGCCGGCGCATCCGAACCACCGGACATGTCGCCACCAGCGGCGAACCAACGATCGACACCGGTCAGGCACACCGAGTCGAGCTCGGGCTGACGGTCGGCCCAGATCGCAGCGCGCTTGAGCGCCCGATACATCTCCTGTCGGAAGGCATTGCGCTTGTCGGGACGATCGACGGTGAGGAACAGCGTGCGACCGCGCACCTCGACATGGATGAACCGCGTACCGAGATCGGGGGCTTCGAGCGCGCTCACAGTCCGTAGACCTTCGCTGCGGTATCCCACAGCACCTTGCTCACCTGTTCGGGCTTCACATCCATGCCCAGCTTGATCTGCTCGGGTGAAACAT
>CAYVUO010000038.1:1929-2284 GCA_964454715.1 uncultured Bifidobacterium sp.
GCGGGTAGTCGGTCTCGAACATGATGTTGTCCGGGAACGTGTGGATGGCATCGATCGCCGCCTGCTTCTCGAACCAGAAGCAGCCGTAGATCTGCCGACGGAAGTACTCGCTGGGCAACAGGTCGTACTCGGGGTGCTCATCGCGCACACCGCCGTTGTTCCACTGCCAGTCGAAGGTCTCGAGTGCACCCGGGAGCCAGCCCACACCCGATTCGACCGAGACGAACTTCAGATCGGGGAACCGGTGACACATGCCGCCGAAGATGAGGTCGGCCATGCAGCGCATGTTGTCCATGAAGATCGTCGACGAGACCTTGGCGAAGTTGGTCATCCATCCCATGCCTGCGGTGTCCTC
>CAYVUO010000038.1:2321-13664 GCA_964454715.1 uncultured Bifidobacterium sp.
GGTGCCCATCGAACCGCCACCGACGTGGAAGCTCACCGGCACGCTCGCCTCCTGAACGGTGCGCCAGATGGGGTCCCAATGGGTGCTGGCCAGCGGCGGCTGACCGTAGTCCTGCGGTTGGTTGCAGAAGTTGATCGCCTTGTGCCCCATGTCGAGGCAACGACCGATCTCATCGATCGCGACGTCGAGGTCCCAGAACGGAACGGCGGCGATGGGTACGAAGCGGTCCGGCGCCACGCTGCACCAGTCGGTGAGGAAGTCGTTGTACGCCCGCACGCACTGGATGACCGTCTCGCGGTCGCCGAGACGGAGGAAGTAGCCGTTGCCGAAGCCGCCGACATTGGGATACAGGATCTGCGCGTCGATGCCCTC
This sequence comes from uncultured Bifidobacterium sp., assembly GCA_964454715.1. Lineage (GTDB taxonomy): Bacteria > Actinomycetota > Acidimicrobiia > Acidimicrobiales > Acidimicrobilacustridaceae > Acidimicrobilacustris. The sequence continues at coordinate 2,694 of CAYVUO010000038.1, forward strand.
GGCGTCGAGGAACTCGAGTCGAGCGGTGGGGTCGTACATCGCCGGCGCGATGTCGTCGAACGTCTTCGGCGTCGACAGCGGCATGACACCATCGTGACCGGCCATCGAGTAGTAGCCCGGGGCGCCGATGCGCTCGCCGTTCACCATCCACACATCGACACCGTCGACGCGTTCGATGTGCGGCACCTTGTCGTGCAGCGATGCGGGGAACGAGCGGGTCCAGGTGTCGGGCGGCTCGGTGAGATGCGTGTCGACGTCGATGACGCGGAACTGGTCGAACAGGTCGGTCATGATGCTCCTCTCTCAGGCCCCGACGGGCCGGGTGCCGATGACACCGGACTCCTCGAGGGCGTTCAATTCATCGTCGCCGTGCCCCAGGAGATCACCGAGCACCTCGTGGTTGTGCTGGCCGATCGTGGGCGCCGGCGCGCGCAGCCAATGATCGACACTGGCGAAGCGGAACGGCACGGTGGGTGTCGGATGCTCTCCCACCACGGGATGGACGATCGTCTCGCAGTAGCCACGGGCGAGGTTCTGGGGGTGACCCGACGAACGTCGATTGTCACGCACCTCAGCCGCAGGCACGCCGGCGGCGACGAGCAGGTCGACGGTGTCGACGAGTGAGCGATCCTGCGCCCATTCGGCGAGCACGGCATCGAGCCGATCGTGGTCACGTCGTCGATCGGCGAGCGTGGCCAACGAGGGGTCGTCGGCGAGGTCGGCGCGACCGATCACGTCGCACAGTGAGCGCCACTGCTCGTCGGTCGCGCACGACAACGCCAGCCACTGCTCGGTGCCGGCGCAGGCGTAGAGGTTCTGCGGCGCGGCGTAGGGACTGCGATTGCCCTCTCGCTCGACGAGCAAGCCATGCGCCGTCCACTCGATGACCGGTTCGGCGGCGACGTTGATGGCGGCCTCGAACATCGGCGCCTCGATGAGACATCCCTCTCCGGTGCGATCACGACGGGCGAGGCCGATGAGCGCGGCCCATGCCGCATGCATGCCACCGTTGGGATCGCACGGCCCGCGCTGGATGCGGGGCTGATCCTCGGGATGACCGGTCATCCACGCCAGACCGGTGATCTGTTCCATGGTCTGTGCGAACCCGGGGCGATCGCGCCATGGCCCATCGAGACCGAACGCCGGCATCCGCACCATGACCGCACGCGGGTTCGTGGCGTGCACGACATCCCAGTCGAGGTCGAAGGCCTCGATCACACGGGGCGTGAAGTTCTCGATGACGAGATCGGAATGGCGCACCAGTTCGAGCGCGAGAGCGCGCCCCTCGGGTCGATCGAGATCGAGGGTGATGCCCTTCTTGTTGGTGTTGGCGGCGAGGAAGAACGCGCTGTAGTCCCACCACTGATCTCGGCCGTAGAACATTCCTCCGGCGGTGCGCATGCCATCGATGCGACGTGTCGACTCGACGTGGATGACCTCGGCGCCGAGCGCGGCGAACATCGCCGCCGCCGACGGACCGGCCCACCATGCAGTGAGGTCGAGCACACGCAGACCAGCGAGGGGAAGCGGCACGGCACCCGAAGGAGCATCGGGACGATCGACGCGCTGCGGCACGGGTTCACCATCGTTCGCCCCCACCGCCGGTGCGGGCGGCACCGGGCCAGCGACTTCGCCATCGATGAGATAGGGCCGCCGCGGCATCGTGAACTCATCGAGCGGATCGCGCACGAACACACCGCGCACCTGCGGATGATCGAGCTCGAGGATCGAACGCCCGTCGGAGACCGGTGCTACGGGGATGCGCAGCTCGGCCGCGGCGTCGACGATCTCGGCCGTCGGATGCTTGGTGGTGAACTCGCGCACCATCGCGTTCCACTCATCGGCACGTGCCGAACGCACCTGCAATGCCGCGAACTCCGCCGTCTCGAGCAGATCGGGGCGCTCGATGAGGATGCAGAACGACTCCCACTGATCGCGGGTGTTGGTGTTGAATCCGACCCAGCCGTCGAGCGTCGGCTCGATCGACGGGATCTCGACGGTGCGCGGCGGGATGTCCGGATCCGGTTCGGGGCGACCAGCGAGCGAGTTGAACAGATCCGAGAAGTTGGTTGCCGTGATGTTCGCCACCTCGAGCACCGACACGTCGATGAGTTCACCGGCACCGATCTCACGAGCACGGCGTGCTGCGGCCAACGACGCCACACCGGCATACACACCGGCCACCCATTCGACGATGCGACCGCCCATCTGGATAGGAGGCATCTCACGGATGCCGCGGATGGAGACCGCGCCGCTATCGGCCTGGATCGTGAACTCGGTGCATGGCCGATCGTTGAACGGACCATCGAGGCCGTACGGCGTGATGGCCACCACGACCGTGCCGGGCCACTGGCGCGTCGGGCGGTCGGACACGATCACCACATCGGCAGCAGCACAGAGTGCTTCGACATGGGCGTCACCGGCGCGGCCGACGACGGAACGCTGTCCATGCCGCAGGAAGCGCCAGAGTGGAGCATCACCCTCGGTCGGCACACCCGACCATCGCGCATGCCGTTGCGGATCCCCCTCGGGTGGTTCGACCCGCGTGACCGTCGCACCCGAGTCGGTGAACAGCTTCGAGCAGTACGCGCCCGAGAGGTTGTCGGATAGGTCGACCACGACCATGTCCGCGAGTTCGCCGCGCACCCCGGAACCGTTCGTCTCCCCCATGGGACCGACGGTAGTCGCACACGGCTACCGTCGACATCGTGACCGCACCCGGGCAACTGACCGTGATCGGCGAGGGCCCCCTTGCCACGGTGCATGAACTCGCGGCCGAGGCGGTCGGCCTCAGTGCACCGGCGACTCTCGTCGTGTCGTCGGTCCGCCAGCACGGCGCCGTGGTGCTCGACGCCCTGGCCTCGGGTCGGGCCGTGCTCGTCGAGAAGCCGCTGGCCGCCAGCGTTCGTGAGGCCGCCGCCATCGAGGCGGCCGACACCGGGCATCGACTGCTCTATGGCGAGAACCTCGCGTACTCGCCGATCGTGCGCCTAGCCCTCGACCACATCGAGCGCATGCGGCCGCTCACCCACATCGAGGTGCGATCACTCTCGGCCCGCACGTTCGACGGCGACCATGAACCGTTCGACCTCGATGCGCAGGCCATCGCCCTTGCACTCCTCATCGCCGGCGACGACGCACCGGTCGACGTACGCGGCACTCACCCCTCCTTCGATGTCGTGTTCGCGTCGGGGCTCATCGCCCACATCGAGACCGGCAACTCGGAGCACACCGCTGTCTGGGACCTCCAGGCCTCGAGTGCCTCCGGAGTGGTGAGGGCCGAGATGTTCCCCTCCTGCGAGGTCGAGGTCGATGGCGAGCCGATCCCCCTGCCACCCCTGCCCGACGGCATCGATCCGCGTTTGATCACCATGGGCTACGTCGAACAGATGCGTGAACTCGACCGGGTGGCGAACGGCGGAGAACCATGGCTCGGAGCCGCGTTCGGCCGTCTCGTCGTCGAACTGCTCGTCCGCTCCCGAGCCTGAGCGCCACACGCGAGACTCTGGCCATGGACGACATCCGCCTCACCCCGGAGATGATGGCGGCACTCCGTCGCCTCATCCTCGGACACACCGGCACCGACGCCGCACAGCTCGCCGCCGACCGCGCCGAGGCGGCGATCGAGGCCGAGTACGTCAACTCGACCGGCCTGTTGGCCGAGATGGTCCGCTCATGGATCGAATCCGACGAGTTCGCCGCCACATGGCGCAGCAACCCGAGCTTCGCAAGAGCTTCGGAGGGAGCCCTGACGGCATCGATGGTGGGAGACCTCCGCGACCTCGTCCTCGGGCGCACGCCGATGAATGGGTCGGCGACGACCGACGTCACCGACCCGGCGGCTGCGGAGGAGCTGGCCTACATCACCCGATCCGAAGACCTCAGCGGAATCGTTCGTTCATGGATCGAATCCGATGAGTTCTTCGAGATGTGGTCGCGCAACGAGACGTTCAGACGTGTGCAGGGCTTCGAGCAGTTGTCGACCGGCGCGACCGAGGAACGACTCCTCGTGCACATCCACATCCCGAAGACGGCGGGGACATCTCTCAACAAGGCGATCGAGGCCCACCTTCCGTTCGGCACATCGTTCGCACAACGGACACCCGCTGAACTGCTGGCCATGCCGATCGGTCGTCTGGCCTCCGCTCGATTCATCGCCGGACACTTCGGATTCACGATCATCGAACTCCTCCGCTTCCGTGACCCGTACATCGTCACGATGGCCCGCGATCCGCATGAGCAGATCCCGTCGATGTGGCGGTTCCTGCGTCGTGAGGGTCGCATCCCCGACGATCTTCGATTCGAGGACTGGATCAAGCACGCCACCGAAGGGCCGGGCCGCAATCCGCAGACCAGGGCACTGGTGAGGATGATGCAGATGTCGGGAGTCACCGATTCGACGCGCGGGTGGATCTTCCCCCCGATCGAGACCGACGAGATGTTGGCCGAGGCCCTCGACCGCAGGTTCGGTGAGGTCGACCTCGCAGCACCCTCTGAGCGCGTCGCCGACCTCTACCGCCGCATCGTGCGCGACTGCGCATTGCCGGGCGAGCCCGCTGCCGAATTCCCGCACCTCAACACGACCGACCGGGCCCCCATCTCGGACGAGGGTCGCGAACTCATCGACTCGGTGACCCAACTCGATCGACGCTTCTACGAACTCTGCACCGAACGCTGGGAGGCCGACGCATGAACCCCACTCCACTCGACTCCGAGTCGCTGCTCGCCGAAGCCTCGCGCCGAAGCGGGGGCCGTACCGATCTCGGAGATGACGCCGCCGCGTTCACCGAGGGTCTCGATCGCTTCGTCGCGTCGCTGCACGCCGACGCCGCTCTCAACCCCACCGGTCAGTTCGTGGCCAGCGAACGCGCGCTGGTGCACATCGTGAACCGTCTCGACTACGTGGCCGACCGAGCCGCCTTCCCGGAGATCTCGGCCCAACGCATCGAGAAGCCCGTGTTCATCATCGGCATGCCGCGCACGGGCACGACGATCCTGCACGACATCCTCGCCCGCGACCCCGCCAACCGGGCACCGCTCACATGGGAGTGCATGTTCCCCTCCCCCCCGCCCCGGGCCGAGACGTTCACGACCGACGAGCGCATCGCTCGCTGTGCGGCGACGATGCCCCCCATCGAGGAGCAGCAGCTCAAGGCCATCCACCCCCTCGGCGCCGAGCTCTCACAGGAGTGCGTCACGCTCATGGGCGAGGCCATGTGCACTCCGTTGTTCCACAACCAGTTCCGCGTGACCTCCTACGAGGACTGGATCGACACCGAGGCAGATTGGGCCCCCGTCTACCGATTCCATGAGCGCCAGCTGCAGCACATGCAGGCGTTCAACCGGCGCGACCGTTGGGTGCTCAAGACCGGTGCCCACCTCTGGGGGCTCGAGCACCTGCTCGCGACCTACCCCGACGCCCGCATCGTGTTCACCCACCGCGACCCGGTGAAGTCGATGACGTCCTACGCGTCACTCACCTCGATCGTGCGTCGGGTGAGCAGCGATGAGGTCGACCCGTTCGAGGTCGCCGCCGACTGGACTCCCCGGCTGCGAGATCGACTCCTCAACGGCATCCGCGTGCGCACTGCCCGCGACTACCCCGACGCCATCTTCCACGATGTGATGTTCCGCGACTTCATCACCGATCAGTTCGGCGTGGTGTCGAGCATCTACGACGCCTTCGACCTACCCATGAGCGACGAGGGCGCACGACTGATGCAGGAGTTCATCGCCGCCAACCCGCCCGGCGTGCACGGAACGCACGACTACACGCCCGAGCAGTACGGAATCGACCCCGCACAGGTGCGCTCGGAGTTCCGCGAGTACATCGATCACTTCGATCTCCCGCCGGAGTGATCAGACCATCACGATGACGCGGCCCGTCGTGTTGCGGGCCTCCATCGCCTCCATCGCTGCGGGGAGCTCATCGAACGACGGCGCACTGCCCACGACTGCGCGCACCGCACCGGACTTCACCAGTTCGACGATGTCGGCTGTCGCCAGTTCACCGAGGGCGCGCGGTGCGACGTTCCAGCCCATGCCCTGCTTGATGAGCCCGATCATGTCGTCGGACTGGTAGTTGAGCAGCACACCGCACAGCTTGAAGTTCCCCATGATCACCTGACGGGGCACGATGAACTTCTCGTCGGCCACGACCTTGTTCGAGGCGAAGCCCATCATCAGGTAGGTGCCGTCGTACGCGATCGCACCGAACGAATCGGCCATCACGGCCTCGCCGACGTTGTCGAACACGATGTCGACACCGACGCCATCGGTGTCATCGAGGATGATCGCCTTGAAGTCCTCGGTGAGGTAGTCGATGGCGACATCGGCACCGAGCTCGCGGCACAGCGCCACCTTCTCCGGCCCACCCGCCGTGGCGTAGACGCGCGCGCCGAACGCCTTCGCCAACTGGATCGCCGCCGAACCGGAGCCACCGGCGCCGGCGTGGATGAGAACGGTGTCGCCCGCCCGCAGTGACGCGCGATCGATCAATCCGAGCCACGCGAGATGGAACGGGAAGAACAGCGCGGCGGCATCGGGCAGCGGGATCGACTCGTCGATCTCGAACACGGCGATGGCGGGGCAGATCGCGTACTCGGCGAAACCACCGATGGCCTGACGAGTGATGCCGGCGACGCGTCGCCCCTGCCACTCCTCGGCGCCGGGACCACAGGCATCGACGACGCCGAAGGCCTCCATGCCGGGGCTGTAGGGGAACTCGGGGCGCACCATCATGTTGCCGCCGGTGATGCGCTCGAGGTCGTTGAGGTTCAGCGGGATCGCCTGCACCTTCACCCGGACCTCACCGGGGCCGGGCTCGGGCACCTCGACCTCGTCGAGCCGCAGCACGCCGGTCGGTGTGCCGTACTCGTGCACTCGCCATGCCCTCATGTGTCCCCCATGGTGTGTCGCGACGTCGTGATGCTCGTGGCAACCTAATTGAGTGAGGAGCACACCGCGCACCGTCGTCACGATCGCTCTGCTCATCCCGTCGCTGTTCGTCGCAGCATGTGGCGGATCGGCATCGACGTCCGACGGTGGGGCGACCACCACCTCGGTGGCAGCGACTCCCGTGGTGCACGCCCAGCGCTACTGCGAGGTGCTGCTCGTCTCCCCCACCGATGGACAGCTCAAGGCCGAGGTCTACAACTCGTTCCCGCTGAACGACTGCCCGACCGCCCTCTGGAACTCGCTCGACGCGTCGTCGATCGCCGCCGCCCGGGGCGTGCCGATCGCCATCCTCAACGGACCGCGCTACTGGTTGATGGACTCGATGGAGAAGAGCGACCGCAGCGCGATGACCGAGACCGACTTCGGCGGCATCGCCATGTATCGCCAGGCCAATGTGGTGATCGGAACGATCGCCGATGCATCAGCCCCATATCGGGCCCACGCCGTCGATCGGTCAGCGGTGTTCACCTTCGATGCCGGCACCACGGTGTATGAGTTGCACGCTCCCGACGGCCGAACCTTCGTCATGCAGACCTGGAGCCAGATCGTCGACCCCAAGCTCTCCGAGGCCGATCTCTCCGGCTTGGGCGCGCGGCTCCATCTTCCCGACGGGTGGAACTACGGCTCACGCAAGCTCGACAGCGCATTGCGCATCGATACGACGGGTAGCGTGGCACAGGTGCTGCAGGACGACTTCAAGAACAGCTACTCACTGGTGGTCACTCCCGCGAAGTGACGGGCGCGCTCCGCCCCACGATCACCAGATGCGACGGAGTTGCGCACCCTCACGACGGTGACGGAGTGACTCGACGCGATCGGCGGGCGTGACCACCGGAGTGTCGGCCGGCAGGTGCGCACGCACCTCGTCGAACGGCACCTTGATCATCGTGGGATCGGGATAGTCGCTGGCGTGGTTCCACCGCATCTGGATCATCCCCCACGGCACATCGGCCTTGTCGAGCCAGTTGGGAACACCCGGGTCACGGCTCGAGATGACCGCTCGGAAGCGCCCATCGGAATCGATGTGTGCCTGCGCATCGTTCAGGCTCGACTGTCGATTCACCCAGTCGACCGTGGCGAAGCGATCGTCGGCAACCAGAGCCTGCCAGTAGCGGCAGGACTCGGGCAGCGCGGTCTCGATGATGAGTGCCTCGTCATCGGTGATCTCGTGGATGCCGTCGTAGTACGCCTGTGTGGGCAGGCCACCGATCGAGTCGATCTTCGTGGAACGCATGAACGTGTTCACACCGTGGTGCTCTCGGTAGAAGCGAACGAGATGCATGTCGAACCCGATCATCCCCTCGATCCACTTCGGTAGATCGGCGATGCGTCGGGCGATCTCCTCGGAAGTCATGTCGGCGCCACCATCATCGAGGCGTTCGATGGCCACACTGGCATCGACCTCGGAATTCCAGTCACACGCGCACTTGCGCATGAGCAGTCGACGGGTCTCGGGATCGAGTTGCCACCAGTCGCCCTCATGACCGGCGGGACGCTGTGCGCTCAACACGACACTGAACGATCCACCAGCACCGAGCGAGAGGGCGTCGAGGTCGTGGGTGGCCGGAACACGACTGCCGTTCTCCACCTGCGAAGGACTCATCATGTCGAAGGTCTGTTGGGTGATCTCGACGAAGCGTGACGTGCCGCGACGACCGGAGATGCGATACACGCCCGCGCCGTCGACCTCGCACGTCGAATACACGTAGTCGGGCGACGGCCCACCCTGGTTGTAGGCGTAGTTCCACAGCGGCATGAACACCGGTCGCTTGGCGTCGGTGTACACCCGGCAGAGATAGCCCTCCGACAGGATCGACAAGGCGAGCCGGTTCATGTCCTGCCGCTCGGCCTCGGTGGCACCATCCGGTCGCCATGTCGCGAGCAGTCGATCGACCACTGGAGCCAACGCAGCCAACTGCTCGGCCCAGGTCGGCGATGCATTCACCTGATCGGTCACGTCGATGCTCCTTCAGTCCTCGAGCTCGACACCGAAGCGTTCGATGTAGGGCGCGTAGTCGGATCGGATCTGGGCTGCGCTCAGTCCGAACTGTTCGGGCGTGTAGCGATGCTCACCATGAGCACCGGATCGGTTGGCTGCCTGCCACTGCCGCACCGCCGCCTCGGTATCGGCCGTGAACTCCAAGCCGCAGAAGTCGTAGACCCGGCGCAACGTTCCGATGGGATCGGCCACCATCTCACGGTGATGCACATCGCAGAAGCGATCCTCGCCGAGCCTAGAGCGCGCTGCGATGGCCTGATCGGTGCCGACGCGCAGGTGCTCGCACACCTCACGGCCGACCTGTGTGAGGTCCCGGGGCTCGGACGCGGTGGGGAAGATCGTCGACACGAGGCTCGAGTACGAAGGCACCGAACGCGCCGGATCGCGATGGGTCATGACGAACTTGATCTCGGGGTATGCGGCCGCGATCGGTTCGAGGTGGAACTTGTGATGCGGAGCCTTGAACAACCACAGATCGGGCGGACGCCGTGACTGCAGCACCTGCACGACGCGCCGGTGATAGCGGTAGGTCTCGGTGAAGTCGGTGCCGCGCCACCACTCGTGATAGCCGTACACCGGCAGCGTGTACTGCTGTCCGTGGAACGCCATGCCGAGTACCTCGGAATCCTCGGTCGTGGCATCGACGTCGTAGAGATGCATGGCTCGCAGCTCGGGCGAGAGATGCTCGTTCTCAGCGGCAGCGCGGAGGCGTCGCGCATCGGTGGCCTCGGTGGCCGTCGTCGGCGGCGGGATCGGTTCGGCCTGCTCCCAGCCACGTAGGCAGCGGAACTGTGGATCGAGCGACATCATGTTGGCCAGCGCAGTGGTGCCAGTGCGGGGCAGACCCACGATGTCGATCGGCCCTCTTACGGTGAGGTCGAGCACCTCGGGGGAATCGGCGATCCATCGCTCGACTCGCAGGCGGTTCTCCAGTCGCCGTCGAAGCACGCCGATCACCGCGTCATCCACCGAGGGATCGAACTGCGCATCGCGCTCGATGCTCGCCAACAACTGTTCGAGCCCCTCGACGAAGTCGCCAGGACCGAAGTCATCATGACCGACCGCATCGACGGCCTGCCCCATCAACTCGGTGGCCGACGGATATCGGGCTGACGTCGCTGTCACGAGCGAACCACGCCGCTCAGAGCCAGTAGCCGGTGATGTCGATGATGCAATGGGCCGAGGCAGCGTTCACCGAGTCGCCGGCCACGATCGTCACCTGTCGATTGGCGTCGAGCGCCAGGATCACACCGTTGGCAAGCGTCTGCCCGGAGCCGAACCAGTTGACCGTCGACGCGCCCAGCGACGTCGTGCCACCCGGATTGACGCAGAAGTAACAACTCCCAGTCGTACCCGTCACCGTCACGTTCGCCGCCACCGCCGTCGCACCCACCGGAACCACATCTGCCGTCACCAACGCGCCCGTCGTCGTGTTGTGACTGTCGGCGACGCTCACCGTGCGATTCGTGGTCTTCGCAATCACACCATTGAGCGTGTACCCCGACTTGCGCGAGTCATAGGCCCGAACCGGAGCGATCGCATGGAACGCCCCCGCCGCACTCGGCCCGGAGATCTTCCGCCATGTGCCGGGGGTCCCATCCTGGGTACAGAGCCACATATCGCCGGCCTGATCGATGTCGATCATCCCCTTCAGCCCTCGAATCCCGGACCGATCCTGCGGCCGTCGACCGTCCAATGGCTCGAGCTTGATCGCGCTCCGTTCACCTACGGCCACCAATCCGATCCCGCGACTCTGATCGACTCCGAAACCGCCGGCAACGACGCCGATATCACCGGTGAACCAGCCGCCCCGAGAGATGCTCGATGCCGACGATCCGTTACCCACCACTGCATACCGGGCCTCGGCGTAGACACCGGTACCCTCCGTTCCCCCGATCGCCCTGACGGCAAGACCGGAGGGTGATTGGGTCGCATCGACCTCGATCGCTCTCGGCCCCGACACGGTGATCGTTGCGATGTAGGGATCCAGCGTCGACGCATTGATTGCGCTCTGA
>CAYVUO010000039.1:0-12530 GCA_964454715.1 uncultured Bifidobacterium sp.
CTGCACGGTGCCGATGGTGCCGGGATTGGTGAGGCTCACGGTGACGCCGGCGAAGTCGTCGGGCGTCAACTTGTTGGAGCGCACCTTGCGGATGATCTCCTCATATGCGTCGAAGAATCCGGCGAAGTCGAGGGTGTCGGCGGCCTTGATGCACGGCACGAGCAACGAGCGCGAACCATCGGACTTCTCCTGGTCGACGGCGAGGCCGAGACCGAGGTGTTCGTGGCGGATGACGGCGGGCTTGCCATCGGCATCGGTGGTGAACGCGGAGTTCATGACAGGGGCCGACTCGACGATGGCGCGCACGATGGCGTAGCCGATGATGTGGGTGAACGACACCTTGCCGCTACGACTGCGCGACAGGAAGCCGTTGATGATCTTGCGATTCACCTCGAGCAACTTCGCCGGAACCTCGCGGAACGAGGTGGCAGTGGGAACCGTGAGACTGGATTCCATGTTGGTGACGATGCGAGCCGCGGCACCGCGCAACGGCGTGGGCTCGGCTGCGGTCGACGACGGCGGAGGTGCGGGTGCGCTCGCAGCGGGAGTGGTGGCCGGTGTTGCTGCCGGTGCGGGAGTGGGCGCGCTCGGAGCGGGAGTGGGAGCCGGTGCGGGTGTCGCGACCGTTGCCCGGCCCGTCGTGCCCGGCGTGTAGTCGGAGAAGAAGTCGCGCCACGAGTCGCTCACCGATGACGGATCGGCGAGGAACTGTTCGTACATCTCGTCGACGAGCCATGCATTCGGGCCTGCGATCGAGCTGGTGCCGCCGATGTTGGGTGAGGTGTCGTCTGCCACGAGAGGCGACTCTACCGGTGGGCGCAGGTGCCGGATTCGGTCTGTGGCCGGTCATCGGACAACCGGGTCGGTGGGCGGCCGACGGTAGATTCCGGCGGTGCTCCGACTCGTGACGTGGAACGTGAACTCCCTGAAGGCCCGCCTGCCCCGGGTGACCGAGTGGCTCGAGGCCGAGCGCCCCGAAGTGGTCTGCCTCCAGGAGACCAAGATGACCGATGCCGCCTTCCCCCACGAGGTGTTCGAGGCCATGGGCTACGCCTCGGCCCATCACGGGCAGGGGCAATGGAACGGCGTGGCGATCCTGTCGACGGTGGGCCTCGACGATGTGGTGGCCGGTTGGGACGATGACGGTCCCGCCGATGGCGACGCCCGTCTGCTCTGGGCCACCTGTGCTGGCATCAGGGTGGCCAGTGCCTACGTGCCCAATGGCCGGGCCCTCGACGACGACCACTACACCTACAAGTTGGGGTGGTTGGCTCGGCTGCGTTCCACCCTCGATCGCCGAGAGGATCCCTCGGCGCAGGTGGCGGTGTGCGGCGACTACAACATCGCCCCCACCGACCTCGACGTCTGGGACATCGCCGCCTTCGAGGGCGCCACGCACGTGAGTCAGCCCGAGCGCGATGCCCTCGCCTCGCTCGAGCAGTGGGGCCTCGAGGATCTGTTCCGTCGTCATGTGAGCGATCAGGTGTTCTCGTGGTGGGACTACCGAGGTGGTTCGTTCCACAAGGGCCACGGCATGCGCATCGACCTCATCATGGGTACGCATGCGCTGGCCGAACGTTCGGTGGGCGCGCGTGTCGATCGCAATGCCCGCAAGGGCGAGAAGCCCAGCGATCACGCACCGGTGATCGTCGAGCTGGCCGACTGAGTCAGTCGGAGCCGAGCAGTTCGAGCAGCGCGTCGCCGAAGCGTTCGGCCTTGGCCGGGCCGATGCCCGGGATGGCGAGCAATGCCGCACGTGAGGTGGGGTGTTGGCGGGCCAGTGCGATGAGGGTGGCGTCGTTGAACACCACGAACGCCGGCATCGACGCTGCGCGTGCGGTATCGGAACGCCATTGACGCAGACGGTCGAACACGGCGCGTTGCTCCGCCGACAGATCGTCGAGCGCACCACTGACACGGACCTCGCGCAGTTTGGCGCCCCGGCGACCCTTGGGGGGTGCGGCGGCCGTCGTTGCGCGGCGCGCGCTCTGGGGTGCGCGCTTGCCGACGCCCACGTCGACGGGGTCGATGCCGGCGGCGAGGGCCTCGAGCGCCCCATCGACCACTTCGAGATGCGGTGAGGGGTTGCGGGGCCGTTCCTTGTCGCCGAACCGTCGCTTCAGCGCAAGCGTGATGCAGAGTTCGCGCTCGGCGCGCGTGAGCGCCACGTAGAAGAGACGGAGCTCCTCGGCCAATGCATCACCCGTGCGGGCCTGGCCGATCGGCACGTAGCCCTGTTCGATGCCGGCCAGGTGCACCACGGGCCATTCGAGGCCCTTGGCGGCATGGAACGTGGTGACCTCGACCGCATCGCCAGTGCCATCGGGCTGATCGGCGCGGGTGGTGGTGGCGAGCCAGGCGAAGAACCCGTCGGTGGACGGTGTGGACTCGATGGCCTGGTAGTCGTGGGCCAGTTGTACGAGCGCGTCGACGTTGGCCCGACGTTCGGCCACTCGTTCGCTCACCTCGTCGTCGTCGACATCGAGGCCGGCTGCGAGTTCGGTGACGGCCTCGGTGAAGCCCTGACGCGCGCTGCGCAGTCGGGCGAGTGCCTGCTTGACCTCCGGTTGGTCGAGCAATGGCGCGGCGCCGCGCACGCGGAACGGCACCTTCGCCGCCTTGAGCGCCTCCTCGATGGCGGGGATCTGCGCGTTGGTGCGCACGAGCACGGCCTGGGCCGACCACGGCTGACCCGGTGCATGGTGATCGCGTACGGAGCGAGCGACTCCCTTGGCCTCAGCGGTGTCGTCGGCGAACTCGGTGACCGAGGGCAGGGGACCGTCGTTGCGGGTGGCGACGAGTGCACCACGACGGTCGACGCCGTCGCCACCGGTGGTGAGCAGTGCATTGGCCACGGCGAGGATCTGTGGTGACGAGCGGTAGTTCTGCACGAGGCGCACCACCTCGCCGCGGGGGAAGCGGTCGGGGAAGGATCGCAGGAGTGTGGGGTCGGCACCGTTCCATGCGTAGATGGCCTGGTTCGGGTCGCCCACGACGCACAGGTCGGTGCGTTCACCGCGCCACGCCTCGAGCAGCGCGTACTGCAGGGGATTGACGTCCTGGAACTCGTCGACGAAGAGATGGCGGAATCGCCAACGTTGGGTGGCGGCCCACTCGGGATCGCGCTCGAGGTCGCGCCGACACAGTCCGAGCATGTCGTCGAAGTCGATCATGCGTTGTTCGTGCTTGGCGCGTTCGTAGGCCTCGAACACACTGGCCATGACCTCGGCCGACACCGGAGGACGTCGATCGAATCGCACCGCGGCATCGACGTAGTTCGACGGATCGATCATGCGGGCCTTGGCCCACTCGATCTCGGTGACGTAGTCGATGGCCGGGAGTTGACGGGCGGGACCGTTGAGCAGACGCCCGACGAAGGCGGCCTTGCGCTGCAGCACCTCCGGCGGTGTGACACCGCGCTCGGCCCAGCGGGCTCGCAACTGCGCGAGTGCGATGGAGTGGAACGTGCCGGCAGCGAGGCGCTCGCGCAGGCCGAGCGCGCGCAATCGTGAGGTGAGCTCTCCGGCGGCCTTGCGGGTGAAGGTGAGCGCGAGCACGTGGGAGGGGTCGAGGTCGCCGGTGGCGGCGCGCCAGGCGATGCGACGCGTCAGCACGCGCGTCTTGCCCGACCCGGCGCCGGCGAGGATGCACAGTGGCGACGTGCGAGTGGTGACGGCGCGCTCCTGCGCCGCATTGAGGCCGTCGAGGAGGGCGTCGGGTTCCACGGGGGAGACCGTACTCACCGGGGGTGACAGCCGGATGGGGTGGTTGCCGGGGCAGTCGTCGGGCGGCCGGGTACCGTTCGCCCATGTCCTATCCCCAGAACGAGTTGCATCCGACCGAGGAACTCGTCCTCGACCTCCACCCGCACTGGTGGTTCTTCGCCAAGTCGGCGGCGGTGCTCGTCGGCGCCTTCGTGCTCGGCATCATCGTGCTGGCGAACGGCTGGGACTGGGCGAAGATCCCCGTCGGCCTGTTCATACTCGTCACGGTCGTGTGGTTCACCGAGCGCTACATCCGTTGGGTGAGCACCCACTTCGTGTTGACCAGCGACCGCGTCATCTTCCGCACGGGAATCGTGGCCAAGCACGGCATCGAGATCCCGCTCGAGCGCATCAACACGATCTTCTTCCACCAGCGCATCTTCGAGCGCATGCTCGGTCTCGGTGATCTCGAGATCGAGTCGGCGTCGAAGGACGGTGCCCAACGCTTCGAGGACATCCACAATCCGAGCGCGGTGCAGAACGAGATCTACAAGCAGATGGAAGCGAACGAGATCAAGGCCGCGGCCCGCATCTCGGGCGGCATCAACGCGGCGCAGGCCGCCGGCAGTGCTGCCGATTCCATCCCCGACCAGATCGCTCGTCTCGCGCAGTTGCGCGATCAAGGTGTGCTCACCGAGGAGGAGTTCCAGGCCAAGAAGGCCGATCTCCTCGGTCGCATGTAGCGCCGTCGCTCGCTCGCACGATCCAACCCCGACGGGTGAACGTCGTGGGATCGGGCACGGCACCGCGATCGGCGATGGCCACGACGCATCCGCCGAATCCGGCGCCCGTGAGGCGCGCGCCGTGCACACCGGGCACGCGGAGCAGACGATCGACGATGCGGTCGAGCTTGGTGGTCGACACCTCGAAGTCGTCGCGCAGTGAGCGATGGCTGCCGGTCATGAGCGAGCCCAGCAGTGCACGATCGTCGCGTCGCAGCGCATCGACGGCTTCGCGAACTCGCTCGCACTCGGTGATCACGTGCCGGGCGCGCATGCGCACCGTCTCGTCGGGGATGCGTTCCACGTCGACGATGTCAGCGGTTGCGAGTGGACCGATGATCGATGCCGCACGGCCGCACGACGCCTGACGTTCTGCGTACTGCGAGTCGACGAGCGCACGCTCCTGGCCGGAGTGCACGACGACGATGTCGAGGTCGTCGGGCATCGCCACATGCTCGACCGACAGATCGGTGAAGTCGATGCACATCGCATGACCGGCACGCCCTTCGACGATGGCGAGTTGATCGAGCATCCCGCACGGCACTCCCACCGCTCGGTGCTCCGAGCGTTGGCCCAAGCGAGCGAGTTCCATCGGCGTGCCCTCGAACCCCATCGCCAGTGCGAGTGCGATCTCGAGCGAGGCGCTCGATGAGAGCCCGGAACCGACGGGGAGATCGGACGCGACCGAACCGGTGAACCCCTCGTCGACGGCGAGTTCGGCGGCGACGGCGGCGACGTATCGGCCCCAACCGGTCGCGGGTGTCTCGCCCATGGCGAGGTCGACCGTTTCGGTCTGCGCGCTCGACACGAACGACAGCCGATCACCGCCGACCGTGCCGTCGATGGTGGTGCCCAGGTCGATGGCGATGGGCAGTGCGAGACCGCCGGCGTAGTCGGTGTGATCACCGATGAGGTTGACGCGGCCAGGGGCGTGGGCGTGCACGTTCATCGGAGTGCTCGCAGTCGTGTTGCTGCGTCGATGGGATCGACGGGATCGAACCACACGCCGCTCCCGAGCTCGCCCGCGGCCACGTAGCGAGCGGTGCCGGGCCCGCGCAGCAAGGGCGCGATGTGCGCGTGCACGCGGATCGGGCGTCGCTCGATGCCATCGAACGGACGTTGGTGGATCCACAACATGTAGGGCATCGGCTCATCGAACAACGCGTCGAGTCGACCGAGCACATCGACGAGCAGAGCGGCGAACGAGTCACGCTGCGATCCGTCGAGCGAAGGGAGGTCGGCGACCTCGACGTCGGGTGCGAGCAGCAGCTCGAACGGCCACTTCGGCGCATTCGGAATCGACGCGCTCCACGCGCCATTCGTGGCCACGAGCAGTTCGGGATCGATCGCGAACGCGTCATCGGAGATGTTGTCGTATTCGGTCACGACGGCCGGAGGAACCTCGGCGAACGCGTAGATCTGACCGTGGGGGTGATCGATGGTGGCGCCGACCGCAGCGCCGCGGTTCTCGAACACGAGCACGTGGGAGACGTCGTCACGCGAGCCGAGCACCCGTGATCGTTCGGCCCACAGATCGATCACCTTGCGAGCATGCGGTGGGTCGAGCTCGGCGAACGACAGATCGTGGTCGGGGTGATAGAGCACCACCTCGGCCCGATCGTCGGGCAACGGCGGCCAGTTGTTCACGAAGTGGTGCACGTCGTAGGTCGCAGGCGCAGCACTGCCTCCGGGGCAGAACGGGCACTCCTCGGCGGGACGATCGGGGCGGGTCTGACGGCCGGCGACGATGCGCGCCGGTGCGCCGTCGAGGGAACCCCTTCGCAGTTCGTCATCGGCCATGGGCGCACGGTAGCGGTCGTCTGCTTGACCGACCCCGGGGTGGCGAGAAGGATGCCCCCCATGCGTGCAGCGAGCAACGGAATCGAACTCGAGTACGAGACCCACGGCGACCCCTCCGATCCGCCCCTCCTGTTGGTGGCAGGGTTGGGATGCCAGCTCGTGTGGTGGGCCGACGACTTCATCTCGGGCCTGGTCGATCGTGGCTTCTTCGTGATCACGTTCGACAACCGCGACGTCGGACTCAGCACCAAGATCCCGACCCACATCGACCTCATGGCGGCGGTGGCCGGCTACCTGCAGGGCAACCCGATCGAGGCGCCGTACCACCTGTCCGACATGGCGGCCGATGCGTGGGGACTGTGTGATGCGCTCGGCATCGAGCGTGCCCACATCCTCGGGGTCTCGATGGGCGGCATGATCGTGCAACAGATGGCCATCGATGCTCCCGAGCGGGTGATCTCGCTCACCTCGATCATGTCGACGACCGGCGACCCCGATGTCGGCCAGCCCACACCCGAAGCAGTCGCGGTGCTGCTCACACCGCCCGCGCCCGATCGCGCCACGTATCTCGAGCAGTCACTCGAGTCCGGTCGCCTGCTCGCCGGCCCCGTGCACTGCGACGACGATCTGATCCTCGAGCGCAATGCTGCGGCCTACGACCGCTGCTTCCATCCCGACGGTCAGACGGCGCAGTTGCTCAACATCGTCACCTCGCCGTCGCGCACCGAGGGCCTTCGTTCGATCGACGTGCCGGCCCTGGTGGTGCACGGTGAGATCGATCCGCTCGTCGTCATCAGCGGTGGCGAGCGCACGGCCGAAGCACTGCGGGGTTCGACCTTCCTCCGTCTCGAGGACATGGGACACGACATCTCGCGCTACTACTGGTCGACGATCATCGAACACGTCACGGCGCTCGCGGCCCGAGCCGCAGCCTGACCGACAGCACGACAGGAGAACACTGATGGGACCTCGCGCGGGTGTGCGCGTGGTGGAGAGCGCCGGCATCGGGCCCGGCCCGTTCGCGCCGATGCTGTTGGCCGCTCTCGGTGCCGATGTCGTGCGCGTCGACCGCGCCGGGCAGGTCTACGGCGGTGATCCGAACACTCCGCCGAAGGACGTCATGAATCGCGGTCGTCGCTCGATCGGAGTCGACCTGAAGAACCCCGAAGGTGTCGAGACGGTGCTGCAACTCGTCGAGCATGCCGACGCGCTGATCGAGGGCTTCCGCCCCGGCGTCACCGATCGTCTCGGCATCGGTCCCGATGCGTGTCTCGCCCGCAATCCGCGCCTCGTCTACGGCCGCATGACCGGCTGGGGCCAGGACGGCCCGATGGCACAGATGGCCGGACACGACATCAACTACATCTCGATCGGTGGTGCGCTCGGCGCGATCGGTCGCCCCGATGAGCGCCCGCAGCCCCCGCTCAACCTCGTGGGTGACTTCGGCGGTGGCGGCATGTTGCTGGCGTTCGGCATCGCATGCGCACTCATCGAGGCCCGCACCTCGGGCAAGGGCCAGGTGGTCGACGCAGCGATGGTCGATGGCACCGCGGTTCTCACCACGTTCATGCACGGCTTCATGGCGATGGGCATCTGGTCCGATGAACGCGGCGTCAACATGCTCGACACCGGCGCGCCGTACTACGAGGTCTACACGTGTGCCGACGGCAAGTTCCTGTCGGTGGGTGCGATCGAGCCGCAGTTCTACATGGTGCTGCTCGAGCGCACGGGTCTGCTCGGTGACCCCGACTTCGAGCATCAGAACGATCGGTCGAAGTGGGCGCGACAGAAGGAGCGCCTCACCGAGGTGATCGGTTCGCGCACGCGTGACGAGTGGGCCGCGATCTTCGACGGCACCGATGGATGCGTCGCTCCCGTGCTGTCGCTCGGTGAGGCTCCGCTCCATCCGCACAACGTGGCCCGCAACGCGTTCGTCGAGAACGCAGGTGTGGTGCAGCCCGCACCGGCGCCGCGCTTCTCGCGCACCGTCGCCGAGGTCCAGCGTCCGCCGGCCCATCCCGGTCAGCACACCGATGAGGTGCTGAAGGAGTGGAACGTGGCCGACGATGCGCGTCTCGCTGCGCTTCGGGCCGACGGTGCGATCGCCTGATGGCCACCCTCGTCTGCTTCCACGCCCATCCCGACGACGAGTCCATCGCCACCGGCGGCACCATGGCCATGGCCGCAGCGGCCGGCCATCGGGTCGTGCTCGTGTGCGCCACTCGCGGTGAGCAGGGCGAGCCCCAGCCGGGCGTGCTCGACGATGGCGAGCAGCTCTGGGAGCGTCGAGTGGTCGAGACGCACACCGCTGCGGGCCTGCTCGGCGTCGATCGGGTCGAGTTCCTCGGCTACGAGGACTCCGGGATGATCGGCGAACCGACGAACCAGAATCCCGCCTGCTTCTGGCAGGCCGATGTGGAGGAGGCGGCCGAGCGCATGGCGGCCATCCTCCGAGACGTCGATGCCGACGTGCTCACGATCTACGACTCACATGGCGGCTATGGCCACCCCGATCACATCCAGGTGCACCGCGTGGGTCGTCGTGCCGCGCAGCTCGCAGGGGTGGAGCGCGTGTTCCAGTCGACGATGAACCGCGACCGCATCCTGGCGCAGATGGCGCAGAACGCCGAGGCCTTCGAGCAACAGGTCGAGGGTGAGCTCGAGGGCGAGACGGTCGAGCAGATGCGTCGTCGGGCCGAGGCAGCCGAGGCTGGAACGTTCGGATCGCCCGAGGCTCTCATCACCCATGCCGTCGACGTGTCGAGTGTGATCGACACCAAGCGGGCAGCGATGGCGGCGCACCGAAGTCAGATCGGGCCCGATTCGTTCTTCTTCTCGATGCCCGAGGGTGTGTTCACCGCCGCCTTCGGCACCGAGTGGTTCATCGCCCTCGATGGCGACCGGGCCGAGGGCGAGGCGTTCGTGACCTCGATCCTCGACTGACGATCAGGCCACGACGCGCTTGCGGAAGTTGCGCATGCCGATGAACCCGAACAGCACGGTGAGCGCCACGAGCACGGGGTAGATCGCCCACAGCGACATCGTGGGCATGCCCGTGAGTGCAGCTCGGAATCCCTCGCTCACGTAGACGAGCGGGTTGAGCAGCACGGCGATCTGCAGCCACTCGATCGGCGCAAGTGCCGACCACGGGTAGTAGATGCATCCGAGGAACGTGATCGGCAGCACGACCACACCGAACAGCATCGGAAGTGTGCGCGGGTTGAACACGGTGCCGAACATCAGCCCGAGCGCCGAGCACATGATGCAGGCCAACGGTGTGAGCGTCAGCAGGATCAACCAGTTGACCTTCAGTTCCACCGGAGTGGCCGGCACGATCAGTGCGATGGGGAACACGATGATCGCGGCGAACAGTCCCTGCAGCGCGCCCGACACGATCTTCTCGGCTGCGACGAGATCGATCGACAGCGGCGCGAGCACGCGATCCTCGATCTCACGGGTGATGCCGAACTCGGTGACGAGCGGCAGCGCCACGGCCTGGATGCCCTGGAACAGCACTGCGAGCGCGATGACGCCGGCAACGAGCATCGTCGAGAACATCGACGCGCCCGCGCCCGAACCGCCGATGCCCTGGCCGATCTTCGGGAAGACGTACGCGAACACGAACACCAGCAGCAGCGGCTGCAGCAGGGTGCGGGGGAGGAACTCTCCGAGGCTGTTGCGCAGCACGTGCAGATCGCGTGCCAACAGCGCACGGAATGCAGTGATCGATGCGCTGCCCGTCGGACGGGTGGTGGTGGCGGTCATTCGCGCAGGTCCTTCCCGGTGAGGTTGATGAAGACGGTCTCGAGCGTGGGCTCGTCGATGCCGAGGTCGGTGACGCGCACGCCGGCCTCCTCGGCGATGGTGACGACGGCGGGGAGCACACCATGTGATCCCTGCACCTCGAGGCGCACACCGTTGGGGCCTGCCACCGCGGCATGCACGTTGGGCAGCCCGCTGCGCAGTCGCTCGGCGAAGGCTTCGTTGTCACCCGAGTCGACGGTGACGGTGACGATCGTGTCGGCACCCACCGAGGCCTTGAGGCGCTCGGGTGTGTCGAGGGCGAGCACACGACCGTGGTCGATGATGGCGAGGCGATGACACAGCTGGTCGGCCTCCTCCATGTAGTGCGTCGTGAGCAGGATGGTCTGACCCTCGTCGTGGAGTTCGTCGAGGATCTCCCACAACGCGATGCGACTCTGCGGATCGAGACCGGCGGTGGGTTCGTCGAGGAACAGGATCGACGGACGGTGCATCACGGCGCGGGCGACCATGAGGCGCTGCGCCATGCCGCCGGAGAGAGCGAGCACCGGCGCATTGGCTCGTTCCGACAGGCGGAACTGTTCGAGCAGGCGCGTGGCCTCGGCCTTGGCCGTGCGTGACGACATCCCGAAGAACCGACCGTGGAAGTAGAGGTTCTCGTAGACGGTGAGGGCGCGGTCGAGGGTGTTGGTCTGCGGCACCACGCCGATGAGTTGCTTGGCCAGCGTGGACTGGCGCACCACGTCGACGCCGCCGACGAACGCACGACCACTGGTCGGCAGCACACGGGTGGTGAGCATGCCGGCGGTGGTGCTCTTGCCGGCACCGTTGGGACCGAGCAGACCGAAGATCTCGCCACGGTTGACGGCGAGGTCGAGTCGATCGACCGCGAGCACATCGCCGGGGTAGATCTTCGTGAGCTCCTCGGTGCGGATCACCTCATCGGTGGTCGCCATTCACATCTCCAATCCGTCCTCGGTGACGAGTCCCTCGAGGGGGCCCGAGCCCCGGAACACGTGTCGTTGTTCATCGGACCGTACGACGATGGCGTCACCCACGAGGGATCTGCCATCGAGGAACTCGGTCATGACCAGTCGTCGGGTCGACTGATCCAGTGCGGTGATGGGCCGGGTCATGGCCACCACCTCCCAGTCGAGGTCGCCCGAGTCGCGGCGCACGACGACGAGATCGGCGCTGAGCAGGGGCATGTCGAGGTCGTCGACCTCGAGGGTCGCCAGGGTGATGTTGGTGGAGCGCACGTTCAGTCGGCAGTCGTGAGGATCTCGACGCCGTCGTCGGTGACGACGACCGTGTGCTCGAACTGCGCGGTGCGGCTGCCATCAGCGGTCACTGCGGTCCAGTCGTCGTCCCAGATGCGGTGCATGCCGGTGCCCATCGAGATCATCGGTTCGATGGTGAACACCATGCCCGGCTCCATGACGGTGGTGAAGCGCGGTTCGAAGTAGTGCGGGATCTGCAGGTCGGTGTGGAACTGCTCACCGATGCCGTGGCCCACGAAGGCTCGCACGACCTCGTAGCCGTGTGTCGTGGCGTGGGTCTCGATGGCGCGACCGATGTCGCTGAATGGCCGACCGGGCACGACGGCGTCGATGCCGAGTGCGAGACATTCGCGGGTGACGTCGATGAGTCGTTGCGACGCAGCATCGCACGCGCCGACGCAGTAGGTGGCGTTGGTGTCGCCGTGCACGCCGTCGAGCCAGATGGTGACGTCGAGGTTGATGATGTCGCCGTCGACCAAGGGGCGATCGTCGGGGATGCCGTGGCAGATCACCTCGTTGACCGAGGTGCACAACGACTTTGGATAGCCGCGGTAGTTGAGCGTGCTGGGGTAACCGCCACGATCGATGTAGGCCTGATGCACGACGGCATCGATCTCATCGGTGGTGACTCCCGGGGCGACCATCGCTGCGCCGATGGCCAACACCTCGGCTGCGGCACGGCCGGCGCGTCGCATGCGTTCGATGATCTCGGCGTCCTTGACGCGGGCCTCGGGTCGACGTCGGGGTTCTCCGGTGTCGGCGTAGTCGGGGCGGGGGATGTCGGCCGGCACGGTGCGCATGGGGCTGAGTCGGCCCGGCTTGAGGCGCGCCTCACGACTTCCGTGGCATCGCTTGAACTTCTGTCCGCTGCCGCACCAGCACGGGTCGTTGGCCTTGAGCACGGGCGGGAGTCTATGGGTGACCCGTCGGTGACCGGTCGGTCGACTGGCACGCGCCGGCCATGCGGGCAACGATGACCGCATGTCGATCATCCGCATCAACGCCATCACCGTGCCGGCCGAGGCCGGCGACGAACTCGCCCATCGATTCGCCGCCCGCGCTGGCGCGGTCGACGGGGCCGACGGCTTCGAGGGTTTCGAGTTGCTGAAGCCCACCGATGGTCGCAACCAATGGCTCGTCATCACCCGTTGGCGCGACGAGGCCGCGTTCGATGCGTGGGTGTCGTCGCCGTCGTTCGCCGA
>CAYVUO010000039.1:12540-13645 GCA_964454715.1 uncultured Bifidobacterium sp.
GGGCGCGCCGGCCGGTGGCGGACACCCGGGTGGACATCCCGGCGGCCACGGCGGCGGCGAGCGTCCCGCGGGCGTGGGTTCGGAGATCTGGGCCTACGAACCGGTGGTCAGCGCCGGCCCCCGCGCCTGAGACGTAGCGTTCCCACGTGCTCAAGGACATCCACCAGTCGTTCGCCTGGTTCGTCATCATCGCCAACGGCCTCGCCGGTGCGTGGGTGCTGGCGGCCAACTGGCTCGAGCAGTTGCGCACCCGCGCCATGTGGTGGTTCGTGGTGATCGCCGAGTCGAGCATCTTCGTGCAGGTGGCGATGGGTGTCGGCATGGTCGCCGGTCAGGGCATCAAGGCCCCGAAGTTCCACATGTTCTACGGGTTCGTCGCCATCATCACCGTGGGCATCATCTACAGCTACCGCGCGCAACTCGCGCACAAGAAGTACCTGCTCTACGGCCTCGGCTCGCTGTTCATCATGGGCCTCGGCATCAGGGCGATGCTCGTGGGCGCCGTCAGCTGACCCTGTCCTTGATCGGGCGCCGTTGCGTCATCTCGCCCTGAGCAGGACGAAGAGAAGAAGTGACGAAATGAGGGCGACGAGCACCGAGGCTGCGATCGCCATGCCGCCGCCGATGTTGGCGCCGTGAACCGACGCACTGGCGAGTCGAAGGGCGAAGGCGAACCAAGCGCCAGTGGCGATCGAGATGCCGATGGCAGACCATTGAGCGGTCGTCGCCTTCGCGGCAGTGACGAGCGCAGCGTCGAGTGCCAGGAATAGCGCACCGAAGATCGCGACGACCCCCGAGTGATCATCGAGGAACTGCAAGTCGATGATCGGCTGGTACTCGCCGGTCGATCGGTTCCCGAACGCCCAGAAGAGGATCGCGAAGGACGAGATGACCGGCAGCAGTGCGAAGCAAACCGTCCGCATGATTCGATGGTCGTGCACGACTCGGTTGACTGAGCGCGACGTCGCAGACTGATTCGGGTTCACGCACCGCCCTCGGGGTGCAGGTGCCA
Source organism: uncultured Bifidobacterium sp. (assembly GCA_964454715.1). Classification (GTDB taxonomy): domain Bacteria; phylum Actinomycetota; class Acidimicrobiia; order Acidimicrobiales; family Acidimicrobilacustridaceae; genus Acidimicrobilacustris. The sequence continues at coordinate 13,553 of CAYVUO010000039.1, forward strand.
TTGGATCTCGATGACCTGACCGAGACGCAACGGGCCACTGGCCATCACATCCGTCCAGATGAACGCCTGATCCATGCCGGTGGCGATCGCATC
>CAYVUO010000040.1:0-3892 GCA_964454715.1 uncultured Bifidobacterium sp.
CGACAGCCGCTGGGACATGACCTATCTCGGCATGGAGTTCATGGTCGAGGGCCTCGCGCTCGCAGCGTACGGCTTCATGCACAACATGACCACCGAACCGCTGCTCAAGCAGCTGCTGCGCTATGTGATGAGCGACGAGGCCCGTCACGTCGCCTTCGGTGTGCTGTCGCTCAAGGAGTACTACCAGGAGCTCACCGTCGCCGAGCTGCGCGACCGTCAGGAGTTCGCCTTCGAGGCCGCGGTGCGCATGCGCGATCGCTTCCTGCAGCAGGAGGTCTGGGATCGCATGGGCGTGCCGGTCAAGGAGGCCGTCACCGTCGTCATGCAGGATCCCGGTCAGCAACTCTTCCAGCAGATGCTCTTCGCCAAGATCGTGCCGAACTGCAAGAAGCTCGGTCTGCTCGACGCCGGTGACGGCTGGCTGCGCGATCGATTCACCGAACTCGGTGTGATCGACTTCGAGCACCATCCCGACACCGAGGAGGAGTACGAGGCGTTCGCGCTCGCCGAGGGCGAGATCGCCGCGGCCTGAACTCACGCTGGGCCCCCGGGCCCCGCTGGTACGGTGACCCCATGACGCGTTTCGGACGGGTGATCACTGCGATGGTCACACCCTTCACCGACTCCGGTGAGGTCGACTTCGACGGCGTGGCCGCGCTCGCTCGCTGGCTCGTCGAACAGGGCAACGACGCCCTGGTGCTCACCGGCACCACGGGCGAGGCCGCCTGCCTCACCGATGACGAGCAGGTCGAGGTGTGGCGCACCGTGCGCGCCGCGGTCGACGTGCCGCTCATCGCCGGATCGGGCACCAACGACACCCGTCATGCCGGCGAACTCACAGCGCAGGCCGCGGGTGCCGGCATGGACGCCGTGCTCGTGGTGACGCCGTATTACAACCGTCCCTCGCAGGCCGGCATCGAGGCCCACTTCCGTCATGTCTGCGCCAGCACCGAGTTGCCGGTGATCGTGTACGACATCCCCGTGCGCACCGGCCGCAAGATCAGCGGCGACCTCATCGTGCGCATGGCCACCGAGATCCCCAACGTGGTCGGCCTCAAGGACGCCGCTGGTGACCCTGCCGCCACCGCGTCATTGCTCACTCGTCTACCCGACGGGTTCGAGGTGTTCAGCGGTGACGATCCGCTCACGCTGCCGTTGCTCGCAGTCGGCGCCGTCGGTGTGATCGGTGTGGCCACTCACTGGTGCGCGCCGGAGATGAAGCAGATGATCGACGCGTTCCTGCGCGGCGACATCGCCGAAGCCCGACGCATCAACGCTCGCATGATCGAGAGCTTCGAGTTCGAGACTGGCGACCTCAATCCCAATCCGGTGCCGACCAAGGCGCTGCTGCGCGCCATCGGCCAGCCCGCAGGGCCGTGTCGTCCGCCCATGGGCTTCGGCCCCGCCGATCTCGAGCAGCGGGCGCTCGACGTGCTCGCCCGGCTGCGCGCGTGAGTCCTCGCCCGGCGAAGAAGAAGGCGCAGGCGTCGGCCGAAGCCGGCACGCCCGTCACGATCACCTTCCTCGGTGGACTCGGCGAGATCGGACGCAACTGCGCCGCGGTCGAGATCGACGGCGAGATCATGCTGCTCGACTGTGGCCTGATGTTCCCCGACCTCGACATGTTGGGCATCGACCTCGTGCTGCCCGACTTCACCTGGTTGCGCGAGAACGGCGATCGCATCATCGGTTGCATCGCCACCCACGGACACGAGGATCACACCGGCGGACTGTCGTTCCTGCTGCGCGAACTCTCGTTCCCGATCTACGGCTCGCCACTCACGCTCGGCCTCGCCCGCAATCGCATCGAGGAGGCCGGCCTGCTCGACCGCACCGAGTTCATCCCGGTCGCGGACGGCGAGCGACGTCGCATCGGCGCATTCGACGTGGAGTTCATCCCCGTCACGCACTCGGTGCCGCACGGAATCGCCACCGCGTTCCACACCCCGCAGGGCGTCGTGCTGCACACGGGTGACTTCAAGCTCGATCTGACACCGGTCGATGGTCGTCTCACCGATCTCGCTCGCATCGGTTCGTTGGCATCGAACGAGGGCATCCGCCTGTTGCTCTCCGATTCGACGAATGCCGAGGAGCACGGCCACGCCGCCTCGGAGACCAGCGTGGGTGCGGTGCTGCACGAGCTGTTCAACCGCTATCAGGGCCGCCGCATCATCACGACCTGCTTCGCGAGCCACATCCATCGCGTGCAGCAGATCGCCGATGCGGCGCTCTCGTTCGACCGCACCATCGCCACCATGGGCATGTCCATGAAGAAGAACGTGGCCATGGCCCGCGAGATGGGCCTGTTGCACATCCCCGAGTCGCGTCTCATCGACATCGCCGATGTCGGCGACCTGCCGCCCGAGAAGGTGTGCGTCATCTCCACCGGCTCGCAGGGAGAACCGATGTCGGCGCTGGCGCTCATGGCCGCCAACGAGAACCGCTGGATCAGCATCGGTCGCGATGACGTCGTCATCATGAGTTCGCATCCCATCCCCGGCAACGAGACCGACGTGTCGAAGGTGATCGACGGTCTCGTACGCCGCGGGGCAGAGGTCGTGCACTCGGGCATCTCCGATGTCCATGCCAGCGGCCATGCCAAGGCCGAGGACTTGAAGATGTTCCTCTCGATCGCCCGGCCCGAGTGGTTCGTGCCGGTGCATGGTGAGTACCGACATCTCGTCGCGCACGCCAAGTTGGCCAACACGATGGGCGTGGCGAGCGATCACGTGATCGTATGCACCGACGGCGATCAGCTCGTGCTCGACGCCAATGGTCTGCGCCCCAACGCGCAGGTACCGGCCGGATACCTCTACGTCGACGGCATCATCGGCGATGTGGGCAGCGGGGTGCTGCGCGACCGACGTGTGCTGGCCGAGGAGGGCGTCGTCGTCGTCATCGTCGGTGTCGACATCGAGACGGGCACGATGCTCGTGGGCCCGGAGATCATCACTCGCGGCTGGGTGCACGCGTCGGAGGCCGAGGAACTGCTCGACGAATGCGCCGATCGGGTCCGCCAGGCCGTCGCCGACCTCTTCGCCAACGGTGGCACCGACATCGAGAACGTGCAGCGGGTCGTGCGCCGGGCCGCCGGCCGCTTCGTCAACGACCGCACCAAGCGGCGGCCGATGATCGTGCCGGTGGTCATGGAGGCGTAGTTCGACCGCCCTCGGAGCCGACGCCTACCCTTGCGTCATGGCCGAGACCCCCGTGTCGTTCCGTCCCACCGTCGTCGAGCGCCCTGCGCTCAGCCCCGAAGAGGCCCGTCGCGCCATCCGTGGCGCCGAGGTCGCATTGCTCGACGAGCGACGCCAGTTGACGATCGAGGAACTCACCACACTCGCCGATGTGCCGGCGTCGTCGGTGCCGGCCCTCGCCGCGCTGGCGCACGATGTGCGCCTCGCATGGTGCGGTGACACCGTCGAGGTCGAGGGCATCCTGTCGGCCAAGACCGGTGGTTGTCCCGAGGACTGTCACTTCTGCAGCCAGTCCGCCCAGTTCGAATCGCCCGTGCAGGCGACGCCGTTCCTCGACACCGCCGAGGTGCTCGCAGCTGCACGCGAGACCGCAGCCCTCGGTGCCAGCGAGTTCTGCATCGTGCTCGCGGTGCGGGGCCCGGATGAGCGCACGATGCAGCGCATCCTCGAACTCGTGCCGATCGTTCGCGACGAGACGGGCCTCAACGTGGCGGTGAGTGCGGGCATCATCACCGATGAGCAGGCCTCGCGGCTCGCTGCCGGCGGTGTGCACCGGTACAACCACAACCTGGAGACCGCCGAGTCGTTCTTCCCGCAGGTCGTCACCACCCACTCCTGGGCGGAGCGCTTCGACACGTGCCGTCTCGTCACCGAACACGGCATGGAGCTGTGCTGCGGTGTGCTGCTCGGCATGG
>CAYVUO010000040.1:3902-13353 GCA_964454715.1 uncultured Bifidobacterium sp.
ATGGGCGAGACCGTCGAGCAGCGGCTCGAGCTCATCGGGCAGTTGCGTGCAGTCGACCCGGCCGAGGTGCCGGTGAACTTCCTGAACCCTCGCCCCGGCACGCCGTTCAGCGGTCTGCCGCTCGTCGAACCGCTCGAGGCCATCCGTTGGATCGCGTTGTTCCGTCTCGGTCTGCCCGGTGTGATCCTGCGCTACGCCGGTGGCCGCGAAGTCACGTTGCGCGAACTGCAGGCGCTCGGACTCACGTCGGGCATCAATGCCCTCATCGTCGGCAACTACCTCACGACGCTCGGTCGATCGGCCGATGAGGATCTGCAGATGCTCGACGATCTGCGCATGCCGATCGGCGCGCTGTCCAAGGCGTTCTAGTGGTCGACGCGTTCTGCCGCTGGTGCGGCACTGCGTCCGCCGAACATCCCGACACGAACTGTCGTCGCGAGTACGACCCGCCGCGCTTCTGCCCGACCTGTGGTCGGCGTCTGCGCGTGCAGGTTCACACCGCCGGCTACGAGGCCGATTGTCGCGACCACGGGCCGCTCATCGAGGACTGAGTCAGCCGCAGGACTGCACGACGGCACCGGCCGGTGCGACCGGATCGGGCATGGGCTTGCCGGCGAACCGGTCACCGATCCAGGTGAGCATCGACGGGAACGAGGGTGCGATCACACCGGCATGCGACTGACCGTCGAACACCCAACGCTGCTCGACCTGACCGATCTTGCAGAGCTGGTCGAACAGCACCGCCGATGACGCGACGGGGATCTGTTCGTCGTTGCCGCCATGGATGATCAGCAGCGGCGCAGGGATGGGGGCGGTGAACGTGCCGGGGTCGTTGTCCTTCAACAACTGGTTCCAGGTCGGGATCGTCGCCGGATCGGCCTTCTGGAGCTTCGTGAAGTCGAGACCGGCCGCGGCCTTGCCGAGGTCGCTGCTGCACATCGAATCCATGTTCTTGAGGAACTCGATGCCCTCGGGGGTGAGCACCTGGTCGAGGTTGGCGCGCTGATCGCCGTAGGCGGCGTTCATGGCGGCGGCGACCATGGCGATGTAGTGCTTGAACGCGCTCTTCTGGAGTGCGGCATTGACCAGCAACAACTGTGACGGCGGGGCGCCGGCCACATCGGCCACCAGTTGCAGTTCGGGGGCGTAGGTCTTGGCGATGTGACCCGCGAACATCGCGGCATGACCACCCTGCGAGTGGCCCCAGATGACGTAGCGCTTCGATGCGTTCGCGCCGGGGAACGACTGCGCCATGCGCACGATGTCGAGGGTGCCGCGCGCTTCGCTCTCGCCGACGATGTACGGGTGACGACCGGGGGTGCCGAGTCCCTCGTAGTCGCTCGCGACCACGAGGTAACCGGCATCGAGCAGGCCGTTGGCGAGTGTGACGAACTCGGCGGGCTTGAGTGACGGCGCACACGCATCGGCGATGCCGGTCGTTCCGTGGGCCCAGGTGATGACGGGCCAACCGCCCGACGGTGCAGTGCCCTTCGGGATGGCGATGAGACCGGTGACGGGGATGTCTGCGCCGTCGATGTCCGTCGAGTGGTACATCACTCGCGACATGGTTCCGTTCAGACCGGGCACGTCGAGCTGCTCGGACTTGATGAGTTCACCGGGCTTCCCCGCCGGAAGGGGATCGGGCACGCCGTAGAGGTCGGGCAGGTCGGGTGAGGCCTTGACCTCCTTCACGGCGACCGCGCCCTTCGACGACGAGTCGGAGGAGCACGCGGCCAGGAGCAGGGCGGCCGAGACCAGCACGGCGGGAACGAGACGGCGACAGTTCATGGGAACCCCCTTCGGGCCGAGACGGTACCGGCCCGGGGCCCCGTCAGTGGGTTCAACGGGGATGTCGGCCCCGTCCGCCCCGATGTCGCAGGAGGACGGTACGCTTGCCCTCGGCGAGCGGAGAGGGCCCCGAACCGGAACGCGCACGCCCATGGCCACCAAGCAGAGCACCAAGAAGCCCGCCTCCAAGGCCACTCGCTCGAAGAGTTCGTCCTCGGCGCGCTCCGGCGCCAAGAAGCCCGCGGCCCGCAAGCCCGCGGCCAAGCGGGCCACCAAGTCGTCACCCGGCGCGATGCGCTCGGCCTTCGATGGCCACTCCCACGATGTGTGGGGTGTCGCGCTCATCGCCCTCGGTCTGCTCACCGGCCTCGGCGTCTACGCCGAACTCGCCGGCCCCCTCGGTCATGGCCTGGCGCAGATCAGTGGTCTCGCACTCGGCGGTCTGCGTGTCGTGGTGCCGCCCGTGCTTGTGGTGGCCGGTGTGCTGTTGCTGCGCGGTCCGCGCGAGGTCGACGCACCGAACACCTGGGCCCGTCCCATCATCGGCACTTCGATCGTGCTGCTCGCCGTCGCCGGGCTCCTGCATCTTGCGAAGGATCGTCCGGGCTGGGGCATGCCGAGCTCGGACTTCATCGCTGCCGGTGGGTACGCCGGCGCGGCGATCGGTGGCCCGTTGCAATCGGTGTTGGCCCCGTCGGGCGCGGGGCTCGTGCTGGTGGCGCTCGCATTGATCGGTCTCGTCGTCGCCACGGGCGTCTCGGTGCGAACCGCGGCCCAGCGCACCGCCGATGGTGTGCGCCCGATGCAACGGATGGTCAAGCGCGGTGTCGATTCGCTGTTCGTCGTGGGTGAGGGTCGCGATTCGACCGACGACTCGCCCGAACTCGTCGACACATGGTCGACCGAGGCTCCCGAACTCCTCCTCGGCGGCATGGTCGATGTCGAGGCCGAAGCCGCAGAGGTGCTCGATCTCGACGTTCCGGACGTGTTCGTCGCCGGATCCGACGACGACGAACCCGAGATCGACATCCATGTTCCCACCGCCGACGAGGTGCCGACCGAGGTCGAGCAGTTGTCGATGCCGATGGGACCAGTGAAGCGCAAGGTGGCGTGGAAGCTCCCGGCGATGAAGCTGCTGTCGCGTTCGGAGCAGCAGCAGGTCAATCGCGCCGCGGTCGAGGAGCGCGGTCGTCTGCTCGAAGCCGCGTTGGCCGAGCATGGCGTGCAGACCCGACTCGTCGGCATGGTCGTGGGCCCCACCGTCACGCGGTACGAACTCGAACTCGCACCCGGCGTGAAGGTCGCGAAGGTGACGAGTCTCCACAAGGACATCGCCTACGCGATGGCGTCTCCCGATGTGCGAATCCTCGCCCCCATCCCGGGCAAGCAGGCCATCGGCGTCGAGGTGCCGAACGACAACCGCCAGCTGGTCGCAGTGGGTGACATCCTCGCCTCGCCCGAGGCCAAGGCGGCCAAGAACCCGCTCGAGGTGGCGATCGGTCGCGACATCAACGGTCGGTCGGTGCTCGCCGATCTGGCCAAGATGCCGCACATCCTGATCGCCGGCGCCACGGGCGCAGGCAAGTCTTCGTGCATCAACTCCCTCATCACGTCGATCCTCATGCGTTCGACCCCCGATGAGGTGCGTCTCATCCTCATCGACCCCAAGCGGGTCGAACTCGGCCAGTACAACCGTCTTCCCCATCTGCTCACGCAGGTCGTGACCAATCCGAAGAAGGCGGCCAACGCCCTCGGCTGGGCGGTGAAGGAGATGGAACGCCGCTACGACCTGTTGAGTGAATGCGGCTTCCGCGACATCGATGGCTACAACCAGGCCTTCGACCGTGGCGAGATCACCGATGATCCCGAGATGGGCGTCGAGTACAGCCGTCTGTCGTACATCCTCGTCGTGGTCGACGAGTTGAACGACCTCATGATGGTTGCGGCACGTGATGTGGAGGAGAGCATCTGCCGCATCGCTCAGATGGCGCGCGCCGTGGGCATCCATCTCGTCATCGCCACGCAGCGCCCGTCGGTCAACGTGATCACCGGAGTCATCAAGGCCAACGTGCCCGCTCGACTCGCCTTCGCCGTATCGAGCCTCGCCGACTCCCGAGTCATCCTCGATCAGGGCGGGGCCGAGAAGCTGCTCGGTCGAGGCGACATGTTGCTGCTCGGTCCGTCGTCGAGCGTCGCCCAGCGCATCCAGGGTTCGTGGGTCACCGAGGAGGAGGTGCGCAACGTCGTCGCCTTCTGGCGCAAGCAGGCCCCCGATGTCACCTACGACGACACCGTGCAGGGCTCGGACGACTCGCCGGGCAGTGGTGGCATGGGTGGCGGCGCGGGCGCCGATGGTGACGACGATGATCTGCTCCGCCAGGCCATGGAGATCGTGGTTCGGTCGCAGCTCGGCTCGACCTCGATGCTGCAGCGCAAGTTGCGCGTCGGCTTCGCTCGCGCCGGCCGCCTGATGGATCTCCTCGAACAGCGCGGCGTCGTGGGCCCGAGCGAGGGTTCGAAGGCGCGGGCCGTGCTCATGACGCCCGAAGAGCTCGACGAACTTGCCTGAGCGCTTCTGGGTCGAGACCCTCGGCTGCCCCAAGAACCAGGTCGATTCCGACAAGCTCGTCGGCACGATGTTGGCCGACGGCATGGTCGCAGCCGGCTCACCGGAGGAGGCCGACGTCGTCGTGGTCAACACGTGCGCGGTCGTCGAGCAGGCCCGGGCCGAGTCGATCGATGTCGTGCTCTCACTCGACTCGCGTCGCGCCGAGGGCGCTCGTCTCGTGGTCACCGGTTGCATGGCCGAGCGCTACGGCGATGAATTGGCCGAGGCGTTGCCCGAGGTCGATCGGGTCGCCGGCTTCGGTGTGCCCGTCACGTTGGGTCCCACTCGTGGTGACGCCGTGCCGTCGTTCGACCTGCTGAACCTCCCGCGACCCAGGTCGACGTCACCGTGGGCCTACGTGAAGATCGCCGAGGGATGTGATCGGGCCTGTGGGTTCTGCGCCATCCCGTCGTTCCGTGGCCCGCAACGTTCGCGTTCCATCGACGACATCGTTGCCGAGGTCGAGCAACTCGAGGTGCGGGAGGTCGTGCTCGTGGCGCAGGACCTCGCGTCGTTCGGGCGGGACCAGGGCTTGGGCGAACGATCGATCGTCGCCCTCATGCAGCGCGTCGATGCGATCGTCGATCGCGTGCGACTGCTCTACCTCTATCCCTCCGATCTCGACGACGCGCTCATCGATGCGATCCTCGCCACGTCCGTTCCGTACTTCGACCTGTCGTTGCAGCATGTCTCGCGCCCCCTCTTGCGACGCATGAAACGATGGGGCGAGGGCGACACGTTCCTGTCGCGCATCGAGCACATTCGTTCGCTCGAGCCGCAGGCCGCGTTCCGTTCGAACTTCATCGTCGGCTATCCCGGTGAGACCGAGGACGATCACGACGCGCTGCTGCGCTTCGTCGAGGCGGCCCAACTCGACTGGTGTGGGTTCTTCGCCTACTCGCGCGAGGACGGCACCCACGCTGCCACCCTCGATGGCGCCGTGCCCGAGTCGCTGATGAACGAGCGCCTGGCCGAACTGGGTGAGTTGCAGGACTCGATCACAGCGTCGAGACGTGATGCACTGATCGGGTCAGAGATCGAGGTGCTCGTCGACTCCCCGGGCGAGGGACGCACGTTCCGTGAGGCGCCCGAGATCGATGGTGTGGTGCTGGTCGACGACGCATTCGAATCCGGATCGTTCGTCACCGTCGTCGTGGCCGGAGCGGTCGGGCCGGACCTCGTGGCCGAGGGTGTCGACCCCGATTCGATCGACGGGGCATCATTCATGTGATGAGTGAGACCACGTACGGACCTTCGGCGATCGCCACGCCCGCCAACATGGTCACCGTCGTGCGTCTCCTCGTAGCGCCCCTGCTGTTCTCGATGATCAGCGATCGGCCCAGTGGGTGGCTGGTCTTCTCGCTCTGGGTGGGTCTGAGCCTGACCGATGGCATCGATGGTTGGATCGCCCGACGTCAGGGGGCCACCCGCAGTGGAGCGTTCCTCGATCCGTTGGCCGACAAGGTTCTCGTGCTCGGCGCGCTGTTCTCGTTGGTCGCGGTCGATCGCTTCCCGGTGTGGCCCGTGGTCGTGATCGCAGCTCGCGAGGTGTTCATCAGCCTCTATCGCGTCTACTGGGGACGTCGCGGACTCGCCGTGCCGGCCCGACCGTCGGCGAAGCTCAAGACCTTCGTGCAGACCGTGGCCGTGGCCGTGGTGCTGTTCCCGCCGTTGAAGGATGTCCTCTGGCTCGGTGACTGGTTGCTCTACCTCGCCACGTTCCTCGCTGTCTTCAGTGCACTGCAGTACCTCATCGACGGCCGCCGCGCCGCCACGGCGATGGAGCCAGCGGGAGCGACCGGCGAGGGCTCTGCCTCCTAACATCGCCGGCGTGCCGAGCACCCCCGACGAACAGCAGACCACCACAGCGCATCACGAACCTTCGGCGCCGGTCGGCTATCTCGAACTGTTCTACGACCTCGTGTTCGTCGCCGCGACGATGTTGCTGTCGAATGAGTTCTCGCACGACCCCACCTTCCATGGTGCTTGGACGTGCGCATTGATGTTCGTGATGCTCTGGCTCCTGTGGTTCCACACCACGGTGCTGATGAACGTCGAGCGTCGCGACGATCTCGGTCAACGCGGACTGGTGTTCGCGCAGATGTTCCTGATCTTCCTCGCGACCCTGCTGTTCGTCGATCATTCGGTGACGTCGGTCGACCTCGTCGGCGTCGCCTACCTCGGTGCTGTGCTCGTGGTGGCCTACGCGCACCATCGAATCCGCAACGAGAGCGATCCGATCGGTGCATGGGCGGTGTCACGTCGAAACCGGTTGCTCCTCGCCGGTGTCGCGATGGCGCTCGATGTGCTGATCCAGAGCGACCTCGGATACGTGATGTTCGGCATCGCGATCGCGCTGCTCATCGTTCCGACCTCGCTCAGTCAGCGTGGTGTGCCCGTTCCCGCAGTCGATGAGCACCACCTCGCCGAACGCGCTGCGCTGCTGACCATCATCGTGATGGGCGAGTCCTTCGTGAAGGCGGCGCTCGTCGTCAGCAGCGGATCGATCACGGGATGGGACGTCGTAACGATCGCCGTGATGTTCGTGATGCTGCTCGGCCTGTTCTCCGTCTACTTCGACGATGTGCCGAAGGCCGGTATCCGGCCCGGAGTGCTTGCGGGCGAACTGTGGTTGCTCGCGCATCTCGTGCTGCAGATCTCGATCGTGGGTCTCGCCATCGGGATCTCGAAGTACCTGCAGATCTCGACAGGGCCCGTGCCCGAGGTCGGCGTCGTCGTGCTCACGTGGTCCTATGCCGGCGTGTTCGTCGGACTCGCTCTCATCGGCGAGCTCGATCGGCGACTGCCACGGGGCCGGCTCGTGGGCCTGCAGGTCGCCAGCGCAGCGGCCGCGATCGTGGGAGGTGTTGCGACGGTGTGGTACGACCTGATCTCGCCGGGGACGTTCCTCCTCCTGCTCGCCGCACTCGCCATCGTCAACGCCTTCGTCGGTGACCGACTGCGTCGCAGCACGCGTGTCGTCCCGATCGTCGAATCCGTCGTCGTCACCATTGGGAATGGGGAATCGGGAATGGGGAATGGAATGGGGAATCGAAATGAACTGTGAGGTCGTGGCCGTGGGCACCGAGCTGTTGCTCGGGCAGATCGTCGACACCAACTCGTCGTGGATCGGTGAACAGCTCGCGCTCGCCGGCATCGACTGCTATCTGCAGGTGAAGGTCGGGGACAACTGGGGCCGCATCCGCACTGCGATCACCGACGCGCTCTCGCGCAGTGACGCCGTCATCGTCTGTGGCGGCCTCGGCCCGACCCAGGATGACATCACCCGTGACGTCATCGCTGAGGTGATGGGTGTCGAACTGGTCGAGGATCCCGAGGTCATCGAGAAGTTGCACGAGATCTTCGGCTCGCGCGGTCGCAACATGCCCATGAACAATCTGCGTCAGGCGCTCGTGCCGGTTGGAGCGCATCGCATCGCGCAGATGCCGGGCACTGCGCCGGGCCTCGTCTGTCCCGTCGGCGACAAGGTGATCTACGCCGTACCCGGCGTCCCCTACGAGATGAAGCAGATGATCTCGGGCACGGTCATCCCCGAGTTGCGTGCGCGTGCCGGCGACACCGGAGTCATCCGTAGTCGCACCATCCGCACGTGGGGTCATAGCGAGTCGGGCATCGCAGAGATGCTCGCCGACCGCCTCGATGAGCTCGACCGCACCGGTCACGCCACCATCGCCTTCCTGGCCAGCGGCATCGAGGGCCTCAAGGTGCGCGTGACGGCCAAGGCCGAGACGGCCGAGGAGGCCGACGCCGTGCTGGCGGCCGAGGTCGACGTCGTGGTCGACATCCTGCGCGACTACGTGTTCAGCACGAACGACGAGACCATGGAGGCCGTCGTGCTGCAGATGCTGCGCGATCGGGGCCTCACGCTGGGGCTCGCCGAATCACTCACCGGTGGACTCATCGCCAGTCGCCTGGTCTCGGTGCCCGGGGCCAGCGATGTGCTGCGGGGCTGCGTGGTCTCGTATGCGAGCGAGGTCAAGCATGACGTGCTCGGAGTTCGCGTCGGCCCCGTGGTCACCGACGACGCTGCGCGCGCGATGAGCGAGGGCGCGTGTCGCGTGCTCGGCGCCGACGTCGGCATCGGCGTCACCGGAGTGGCTGGTCCCGACGAGCAGGAGGGCGTCGCACCCGGCACCGTGTTCATGGCGACGACGCTCGACGGGATCACCGAGAACTCGATGCTGAGGTTCCCCTTCGATCGCGAGCAGACGCGTCAGTTCACCGTGATCAGCGTGCTCGATCAGTTGCGCCGACGTCTCGCGGCGCGCTGAGCGCTACTCGGCGCGACGCAGGTCGAGCGACGCCGAGTTCATGCAGTAGCGCAGACCCGTCGGGTGCGGCCCGTCCTCGAACACATGGCCGAGGTGGGCGCCGCACTTCGCGCACAGTGCCTCGGTGCGCACCATCCCGTGCGAGGTGTCGACCTTCGTGGCCACCGCATCGTTGGTCATGGGATCGAAGAAGCTCGGCCAGCCGGTGCCGGAGTCGAACTTGGTGTCCGAACTGAACAGTTCCGAATCGCACACGATGCAGTGATAGGTGCCGTCGTCGTGGCAGTCCCAGTACTTGCCGGTGAAGGCGCGCTCGGTGGCGCTGCACTGGGTGACCTGGTACTCGAGGGGGGAGAGGCGCTGGCGCAGGGCGGCCTCTCGGGCGGCGGGATCGGAGGCGTCGGTCATGGGCCGAGCCTACCGGCGCACCCCTCCGATGGGGTCGTGGCCCCTCTCGGCGGCCGGCCAGGACCCCTTGGGGCCCTTGGCATCGCCGGGATCGGACAGAACACCTGTTCGGTCATTGACAGAACAGATGTTCGATACTTACACTCCTGTTGTTCGAACCCCCTGCCACACCCCCTCCGTACCGTCCCCTCCATCCCCAGCCAGCCCAGCGCCCCACGAACCCAGTACCGGATCACTCCAGCACCGGATCACTCGTCGGGAACCCACAACAGGAAGACCAGGAACAGTCCCATGGCAAAGCAGGAGAGCACGAAGATGAAGTTCGATCCCGAGAATCCCGGCACCGCCGCCGACC
>CAYVUO010000041.1:0-2580 GCA_964454715.1 uncultured Bifidobacterium sp.
TGACCGTCGACGCGCCCAGCGACGTCGTGCCACCCGGATTGACGCAGAAGTAACAGGTACCGGTCGTACCCGTCACCGTCACGTTCGCCGCCACCGCCGTCGCACCGACCGGAACCACATTGGAAGTCGCCAACGCGCCCGTCGAGGTGTTGTGACTGTCAGCCACGCTCACCGTGCGATCGGTGTTCTTCGCGATCACACCGTTGAGCGCGTACGCCACCTTGCGCGAGTCATAGGCCCGAACAGGGGTGATCGGATGGAATGCGCCGCCGGTCGCGGGTCCGCCGATCTTGCGCCAAGTACCTGGAGTCACGCAGAGCCACACATCGTTGTTGAGGTCGATGTCGATGAAGCCGGCCATACCTCCGAAACCGCCACGTTCCATGGGGGGGATGCCGGGGTCGAACTTCATGAGTTGGATCGCCGCTCCTGCACCCGTGGCCCGCACCCCTACTGCTGAGGCTGAGTAGCCGACGGCGGTGAGTCCGAGACCACCGGCGAAGCTTCCGCCATAGCCGGTGGAGGTGTTCACACCCCGCACGCCGATGCCGACTGCAGCGTCAGACGTTCCCTGCACCCCGATTCCGTACGAGTCCTGGCTCTCGCCCTGGATCGCCACGCCACCGGGTCCAGTCGACACCACAGCCACACCGTTCTGATTGGTCGTCACCGTCATCGCCGTCTCGGCGTCAGTGGCGGTGACTGCGATGGCCGGTCGGAACGTGGAACCCGCGGAGGTCGCCGTGAGTCCGGCCTCGGTCGCCGTGGCCCCAGCAGTGAGGACTGGAGGCGGCGCAGCGGATGCGGGGGAGGCGGATGCGAGTGCACCGAGGCCCCCGGCGATGGCGCCGGCGGCAAGTACGCCCGCAGTGCGTAGTGCGTCACGTCGCGAGACGGGTCCTTCGGCGGACGGCAAAGGTTGCTTGTCCTGCTTGGTCTCGAGCAGTCGAGTCAGTTCCTCGACGCGGCGCTCGAGGTCTGCGACTCGATCATCGGACACGACAACGCTCCATCCCCGATGGGCCCCCGCCCCTCGTGAGCGAGATCGTACGAGACTGTGGGTTGCGATGATGAGTCGTCCTGTAAGCGGGGTTCTGTCCAGCGCCTCCCGGCGCCTGTGTGACCATCCATCTGTGCGGCCTACCAGCGGGATGTCCTCCTCTCGGAGGACGGACGGGCCATCCATTCCCGACGCTCGGCCTTGCTCCAGGTGGGGTTTGCAGAGCCATCCGAGTCACCCCGGATGCTGGTGCGCTCTTACCGCACCGTTCCACCCTTGCCTGTGCCCGGCGAGCCGGGCCATCGGCGGTCTGTTCTCTGTTGCACTTTCCTTCGAGTCACCTCGACTGGCCGTTAGCCAGCACCCTGCCCTGTGGAGCCCCGACTTTCCTCGAACCGATCACGTCGATCCGCGGTCACCCAGACGACTCACCATCGCCCGACCAGTGTGCCACGAGCTCACCGGACGATGACAGTGCCCTTCATGGTGTTGTGATTCGTGCAGTAGTAGGCCCACTCGCCGATGGTGACGAACTTGGTCATCCACGCCGTGCCGGACTTGATCTGGGGCGAGTCGATGACGCCCTTGTCGAGTGAGAGGAGGCGGTGACGTCGGGGCTCGTCGTTGATCCACATGATCGATCCGCCGACGGCGATCTCGACTGTCTCGGGATCGAAGCGTCCATCGACGATGTGCACCGTCGCGGCGATCGGTTCCTGCTCGGTGGTCGTTGTCGTGCCGGCGGAGGAGCTTCCCTTCGAACTCCCACAGCCGGCGGCTGCGACTGCGATCGACGCCGCGATGAACATGACGGTCGCGACGGCTCGCGCTGGGTGTCGCTGGGCCATCATCAGAAGTCGAGGCCGGAGAGTTCTGGATACCACGCAGTCGCACGTTCCACCGCACGTGCCCACTGAGCACGATCGAGTCGTGCGGTCGGCTCGACGGTGCGTGTCGGTCGCCACGCTGCTGCGATTTCCGACCACGACGACCATGTGCCGTCGGCCAGACCAGCGAGATGGGCAGCGCCGAGAGCGGTGGCCTCGGTGACGGGGGAGACCTCGATCGCCCGTTGCGACGCGTTCGCGAGTGCTTGGACGAACGTGGGGTTGGCGCTCATTCCACCGTCGACGCGCACGGTGTCGATCACAGCGCCGGTATCGGCGATCGCAGCTTCGATGAGGTCCACACCGCGATGGGCGATTCCCTCGAGCACGGCGCGCACGATCTGCGGACGTCCGGTGCCGCGTGTGATGCCGAGCAACGTGCCGCGGGCGCCGTAGTCCCAATTGGGAGTGCCGAGGCCCAGCAGAGCGGGCACGTAGACGACGCCGTCGGTGGTGTCGCACGAGGCGGCGAGTTCGTGGGACTGCGCCGCGTCGTCGATGAGGCCGACGTCGTCGCGCAGCCATTCGACGTTGGTGCCGGCCGACAACATGATCGCCTCGATGCCCCACACGAGTTCGTCGCCGCGACGAGACGTGATGATGGGGAACGTGCCCGCAGCGCCGCGACCGGCGAACGACGGGCGAGCACCCACGACCATGTCGAGCATGCCCCCGGTGCCGAACGTGATCTTC
>CAYVUO010000041.1:2590-11514 GCA_964454715.1 uncultured Bifidobacterium sp.
CCGGGCCGGGGGCGACGCAACCCATGCCGATGAGCGAGGCCTGCTGATCTCCGGCGATGCCGCGGATCATCGGTGCACCCTCGAGGGCTGTCGCAGGTGCGAGGTCGCCGGTCGAATCGACGACCGTCGGCAACATCGTGCGAGGGATGGCGAGACGCTCGAGCACCGAATCGTCCCAGTCGCGTCCGTCGCCGGTGAGCAGGCCGGTGAGGCCCGCATTGGTGGCGTCGGTGATGTGGGCTTCGCCGTTGGTGAGCACGAAGGCGATCCACGAGTCGACGGTTCCGAAGCAGAGGTCACGAGTGCGATCGGGATCGTGGGTCGAGAGCAGATGCGTGAGCTTGGTGGCCGACTGATTCGGGGCGAAGCGAAGGCCCTCGGCTTGCAGCACCAGGCAATCGCCGAGCGTGCGGAGATCCTGCCAACCGAGTCCGGGAGCCACGGCACGCCCCGTGGA
This sequence comes from uncultured Bifidobacterium sp., assembly GCA_964454715.1. Lineage (GTDB taxonomy): Bacteria > Actinomycetota > Acidimicrobiia > Acidimicrobiales > Acidimicrobilacustridaceae > Acidimicrobilacustris. The sequence continues at coordinate 3,048 of CAYVUO010000041.1, forward strand.
GCGGTCCCACACGATGGTCGAGGCCCGTTGGTTCGTGATGCCGACCGACGTCACGGGTCCGTGCGCGGCGAGCATGCGACGAGACAGGTCGACTGCGATGTCGGCCATCGCCATCGCATCGAATTCGACGAGGCCGGGTGCAGGAGTGTCGGGGAGCGCTGCGACGCGCTGTTCGTCGATGATGGTGGTGCCGTCGATGAGCGCTACACGGATGCTCGAGGTGCCGACATCGACGACGAGGATGCTCATCGGTTCGGATCAGTGCGTCGAGGCGCGGTGGCGATGGCCACGTATGCGCCGATGATGCCGAGGCTGGCGAACAGCAGTCCGCTGAAGATCAGTCCGATGGGATGGGGCACGGTGCGAGCAGCGATCACGTAGATGACCTCGGCGCCCGCGAACGTGACGACGCCCGCCGCCGCGCCTTGGTGCATCGGCTTGGGTGGGAGTGGGCGGGCTGCGGCGTAGCCCGCGAGTGCACCGGCGAAGAACACGACACCGAGCATCAGGTAGAACGCCGGCCCACTGTCGAACAACGTTCGCTGCAGCACGGCTGCGGGAAGTGCGAAGAAGAGGCCGGACACCGCTCCCGAGACCACGACGCGTCGATCGAAACTGCTCATCGGAACTGCTCCGGGACCTCTCCGAACGGGCTGGGGAATCCGAGTTTGCCCGGATTGAGGATGCCATGCGGGTCGAGCGATGACTTGATGGTGATGAGTGCATCGTGTGCTTCGGCACCGATGGCCTGACGTAGGAATCGCCCTCGGTTGAGTCCGACGCCGTGGTGATGGCTGAGCGATCCACCGTGCGCGAAGGCGGCGAGTGTTCCGGCGTCCCAGACCGCGCGATAACGAACGTCGAGTGCGGAGCCATCGGTGTCGTCGGCTATCGGCGCAGCGGCGAACGTGAAGTAGAGGCACGCTCCGTCGGAGTAGCTGTGTGAGAGATGTGCGGTGGAGGCCATCACACCCGGCACCGCAGCGATCGCGTCGCGCACGGCGAAGTAGAGCGATTCGAGTCGTGACCACGGCACGGTGAGTTCGAGGGTGTCGACCATGTAGCCCCGGGAGATGAGGGCCTCGAGCGCGCTCACGTCGTTGCGATGACCGAGCCAACGTTCGACCAGGTCTTCATCGAGGCGTCCCGCTCCCGTCTGCGTGCAGACCTCGGTGGTGATGCGGGCCACGGCATCGACGCGCGCCTCGTCACCCTCGTCGTAGGCGAGCAGAACGGCGACATCGCCGGTCTTGTAGGAGCGGTCGGCCTCGGCGGCGTCGTAGAGCCGAAGGGCGGCAGGGGAGAGTCCGCGCTGAACCATGCGACGGCATGCGTCTGCTCCCGAGGCGAAGTCGCGGAACGACCACGCGCTGCGGTGGCGAGCGGTGGGCACGGGCCACGCGCGCAGGCGGGCGCCGGTGATCACACCGAGAGTCCCCTCGCTGCCGACGAACAACTGGGTGAGATCGGGGCCGGCCGACTGCCGGGCCTGACCCCCGGTGTGCAGCACACGGCCATCGGCCATCACGACGTCGAGTCCGACGACGATGTCCTCGATCTTCCCGTAGCGGTTCGAGAACTGTCCGGCGCCACGACAGGCCAGCCAACCGCCCACCGTGGCCAATGCCATCGACTGCGGCCAGTGGCCGACCGTGAGGCCGTGGGTCGATTGCAGTTCGCGTTCGAACGGTTCGCCGAATGTGCCGGCGAGAACGTCGACGACCCCATCGGTGGCGTCGACCGACACGATGCCCTGGAGCGCCGACAGGTCGAGGACGATCCCGCCGAACAGTGGCACCGAACCGCCGGTCACTCCGCTACGACCAGCGGCGACGGTGACGGGTACGCGGGACTCATCGGCGATGGCAAGTACGGCGGACACCTGAGCGGTGTCGGTGACCTGTACCACTGCCGACGCCAGCGACGTCACCTGGCCGGACCGGGCCCAGGTCATGGCGAGCGGCCACCAGTCGCGCGACGCCTCGGCCACGGGTGCGCCATCGGTGATGAGGGTCGCACCGGTGGCGCGCAGGCGATCGAGCGTCGTGTCGTCGAGGGTGACGCGCGGAGTGGGGAAGCGTCCCGTGGCGTTGGAGGCGTCGAGCGCGATGGGGGCAGTGGGAGCGCTGCGATCCATCACGCGTCGACCAGCGATCGGCGTTCCTCGTCGACGACTGCGGTGTACTCGGCGAGTTGGCGAGCCGTCTCTGCGTCATCCCATCCGAGTTCCGATGCGAGCAGCGCCGCGACCTCGGGTGCCGCGGCGAGCGAGGCATCACGGGCCTTGAGCAGTGAGCGGGTCCTGCGTGAGAGCACGTCGGTCAGCGTGGTCGCCATCTCATGGCGCACTGCGAACACGGCCTCGGCCCGCAGATAGGGCAGCCCCGGAACGAGCGGTCGTGCGAGGTCGGGATCGCGCTCGGCGATGGCGAGCACCGTCGGTGCGTCGGTGCCGAATCGGTGCACGAGATGGCGCACCACGTCACCCCCGAGGGGGGACATCGTGTCGGCCCGTGCGAGCAGGGCCTCGTGGCCGTCGGCTCCGTGGAGGTGCAGGCGCTTGGTGCGGCTGCGACGCGCGAAACGGGCACCAGCGCCACTGCGCAGACCGTGGACGACCTCGTCGATCGTGTCGGCGGCCATGCGCCGATAGGTGGTGAGTTTGCCGCCGGTGATCGTGACGACGCCCGAAGTGCTCGTCGTGACCTTGTGGCGACGCGAGAGATCCGCGGTGCGGCCCGACGCCTCGGGATCGGCGACGAGTGGTCGAAGGCCGGCCCAGGTGCCGACGATGTCGTCTGTCGTCACCGGTTCGGAGATCGCGCCGTTGAGCGCGCGCAACAGGTACTCGACGTCCTCGGGTGTGCACTGAGGGTCGTCGATGGTTCCGTCGTAGTCGGTGTCGGTCGTGCCCACGAACGTGAGATCGCCCCACGGGACGACGAAGACCGAACGGCGGTCGCCCGGTACGGGGATGACCGCTGCGATGCGATTGCGCACCTTCGACCACGGGACCGTGATGTGGATGCCCTTCGCCGGTCGGATCATCGGTCGATGCGACGGATCGTCGAGGCTCGCCACCTCATCGGCCCACACGCCGGTGGCGCTCACGACGGCTCGGGCTCGCACGTCGATGGTGCGTCCATCGATCTCGACGGCCGCGCCCGACACATGACCGGTCGAGTCCTTGTGCAGGGCCGTGACCGATGCGCGGTTCACGAGCACGGCACCATGGTCGAGCGCAGCAGTGCGGGCGACGGAGATGCAGAGGCGCGAGTCGTCGGCCTCGGCGTCGTAGTAGATGTACGACGGCATGAGGTGCTCGGCCCGAAGGGTCGGGAACTCCTCGAGCGCCTGTTGCGCCGAGACCCGTTTGTGAACCTTGCCGATGCGGATACCACCGGTGAGGTCGTACATCCACATGGCCGAGCCCATGGCCCGTGCGAGTTGCTTGGGCACCACGCCGTTCTTCGAGAAGATCGGGATGAGGAACGGAAGCACGCTCACGAGATGGGGGGCATTGCGACGCAGCACCTTGCGTTCGGCGAGCGCCTCGTAGACGAGTCGCACCTCGCCCTGCTGCAGATAGCGAATGCCTCCGTGCACGAGCTTCGACGACTTCGACGAGGTTCCGGACGAGAAGTCGTTGCGTTCCACCAGTGCGGTACGCAGGCCGCGGGAGGCCGCGTCGAGGGCGCATCCGAGACCGGTGATGCCGCCTCCGACGATGAGCACATCGAAGTCGGTGGACTCGAGACGTCGGATCGCGTCGGTTCGGTCGAAGGCATCGGGGAGCATCGACCGGAGCCTACGTTCGTCGGCTCATGCGAGTCGTGCCCACGATCGGTTTCCGAGTTGTGCCCGGCCGCTCGTCGGGTCAATACTCGCAGCGTCCTGTCCACCCCACGGAGTCCGCCCCGAGATGAACCAGCACTGGCGAGCTGCGGCTGCCTGCACCGGTCTCGATCCCGTCATCTTCTACCCGGCGTCCGACGACGACGCCGAGGCGGCTCCTGCCAAGGCGGTCTGCGGGGAGTGCATCGTGCGTGAACCCTGCTTGGAGTTCGCCCTCGCCGTGCGCGAGAAGGACGGCGTCTGGGGTGGAGCCACCGAACGCGAACGCCGTCGGCTCATCCGACAGCGACGCCGGACGGCCTGACATGGCGTCCGCGGCGGGGTTCGTCGGTTGGCCCACGGTGCTGACGACGCTCGTCGACGGTCACGATCTCGACGCCGCCACTGCCGGGGCGGCATTGGAACAGATCCTCGCCGGTGAGGCCGACCCGGCCCAGATCGCCGGTTTCCTGGTCGCGCTCCGGGCCAAGGGTGAATCGGTCACCGAGGTCTCGGCGATGGTCGACGCCATGCTCGCGGCATCGGCTCCCATCGCTCTCCCGCCGGGCGCCGACCCCATCGACATCGTCGGCACCGGGGGTGCGCCGAGCCGCCGAGCGCACGCGCTGAACGTTTCGACCATGGCGTCGTTCGTCGCAGCAGGTGCAGGTGCGCGAGTCGTGAAGCACGGCAATCGGCGTGCGTCGTCGACCTCGGGCTCGTTCGATCTGCTCGAAGCGCTCGGTGTGGCCGTCGAACTCGATGGTGCCGGCGTGGCCCGATGTGTCGACGAGGTCGGCATCGGGTTCTGCTTCGCCCGTTCCTTCCATCCCGCGATGCGTCATGCGGGGCCGGTGCGCAGTGCACTCGGCATCCCGACGGTGTTCAACTTCCTCGGGCCGTTGTCGAACCCCGCCGGCGTGCAACGTCAGGTGATCGGCGTGAGCGATGAACGCATCGCGGCGATCGTCGTGGGTGTGCTGGCCGAGCGCGGCGCACCGCGAGCGATGGTCGTATCGGGTGCGGGCGGCATCGACGAACTCACCGTCACCGGTACATCGACGATCCACGAACTTCGCGACGGGGTCGTGAGTACTCGTACGTTCGATCCGGCCGAGGTCGACATCTCGATCGTCGATCCCGACGCCATCGCCGGCGGTGACCCCGACACGAATGCATCCATCGCCCGGCGCGTGTTCGCGGGCGAGCAGGGCGCGGTGCGCGACATCGTGTGCCTGAATGCTGCTGCCGGTCTCGTGGTTGCCGCTGTGGTCGACGACCTCGCCATGGGAGTCGAGCGAGCTCGAACGTCGATCGACTCGGGTGCGGCGGCCGGGGTGCTGGACCGCCTCGTCGAGGTGTCGAACCGCTGAGTCAGGCGGCGTCGCGTCGAGCGATGCCACCTCGCGGCGCGAACGACGGCAATGACGGCAGGGGAGTGGCGAGCACTCCTTCGCAGCGATCGACGACGATCGTCGGCGCCGCCTTCCCGAGCCACGCGGCGATGCAAGTCAACTCGTCGGCCGATTCGCGTGGTACGGGAGCATCGGGGTCGAGGGGTTCGACGGTGTCGAGGGTGAAGGGCAGTTCGTTCCGCCCCCACGCGCTCACGAGACGACCGTGATCGAGCACGATGCCGCCGAGCCCCGGGAGCTCGATGTCGATGCGACGGGCGCGACGCAGCTGGTCGAAGCGACGTTGACGACGCAGGGCCGAACTCAGCGCGTCGGCGCGATCACGGACGTCGGCCGCCTCCTCGAACCGATCGTCGGCAGCGAGCATGGAGATGCGCTCGGCCAGGGGGGTGAGCAGCAGTTCGGGTTCGACGGTGAGGCCGCGAACGGCTCGGGCGACGACGAGCGCGTAGTCGTCGGGGTCGACACCACCGGCGCACGGGCACATCGACACGCCGAGTTGTGATGCGGTACACGGTGCCTCACGGCGGGTGCGTGCGGTGACACGCCCGGTGCAGCGCCGCAATGGCACCGAGGTGTGCACGGCCTCGATCACGCGTGTGGCGGCGCGGCGGGAGGTGAGCGGGCCGAGGTAGAGCGCTCCGTCGTCTCGCACGTCCTTCACGACGGCGAGACGAGGGAATGCCTCGCCGAGCGTCAGCTTCACGTAGACGTAGCGGGACCAGTCCTTCGACTGTCGGTTGTATCCGGGCGAATGCTGATGGATGAGTCTGATCTCGTGCACTGCGGCCGAGAGCGGATTGGGATGCACGATGTGATCGATGCTGGCGGTCTCTCGCAGCAGCGGGCCGATCTTCCGGCGATCGTCGCCCGAGAAGTACGAGCGCACCCGAGCTCGCAGGTTGGTGGCCTTGCCCACGTAGAGCACATCGCCGACCGCATTGCGGAACAGGTAGACGCCGGGGGAGCGGGGCAACGACTCGGTGAGACGCAGCTTGGCGGCCTGGGCATGGCCGTTGAGACGGGGGAGTTCGACGAGATCGTCGAGGCCGGTGACTCCGAGACCCGCCGCGCGCTCGAGCAACAGGTGCAGCAGATCGCCGGTGGCGAGCGCGTCGTCGAGCGCGCGGTGCGAGGGCTGATGGTCGAGCCGAAGGTGGCGGGCGAGGGTGCCGAGCTTGCAGTTGGGCACCTCCCCTCGTACGAGCCGACGTGCGAGAGCGACGGTGTCGATGGTGCGATTGGTGAGTCGTGGTCGTTGGTCGCGCTCGAGTGCGGCCTGCACGAACGACATGTCGAAGCGCACGTTGTGGCCGACGATCACCGCGTCGCCGACGAATTCGAGCAGCGCGGGGAGAACCGATTCGATGCGCGGTGCGGGCATCACCATGGCCTGGGTGATGCCAGTGAGGATGACGATCTCCGGTGGGATCGCGCAGCCCGGGTTGACGAGGGTCTGGAACGTGCCGATGCACTCGCCGCCGCGCAGCTTGACCGCGCCGATCTCGGTGATGCCGCAGTGCTCGGCCGACCCACCGGTGGTCTCGAGATCGATCACCACGAAGGTGACGTCGCGGAGGGGAGTCCCCAGATCGTCGAACGAGCGTTGCACCCCCACAGTCTCATCGAACGTCTGTTCGTGTGCAAGCATGCCCGGCCGGCATCGGTAGTCTCGCCCGGTGACCACCACCCGCTATCGCTGCACCGCCTGTGGGAACCTCACCCGGTTCGATGTCGTCTCCACGCGACGCACCAGGGCGTTCCACCACTACACCGTCGGCGGAGACCTGGAGGTCGAGGCCGAGGAGGTGCTCGACGAGACGATCGAGGACGTCTCGTGTCACTGGTGTGGCAACGGCAACTCGGTTCAGGCCCAGCCGCCGGCGTAACTGACGTACTGACCGGTCGTGAAGGTGCTGCGACCGTCGAGGAACACGCGGCAGAACTGCGCGAACTCGTCCATGCGTCCGAGACGTTGCATCGGGACCTGCTTCTCGATCTCCGTTCGCACCGCCGGATCGGTGGCACCGGTGGCCTGGAGGAACTCGGGGAAGTCCATGAAGTTCGTGCCCACGGCGTTGATCTGCACGTTCCTCTTCGCGACCTCTTCGGCCACGGCGCGTACGAGCATGTTGGCCCCGGCGCGCACCGATGAGTAGAGCGGCGCACCGAACACGGGCTTCGCTCCCGATGCGCTGGTGATCACGAGGATCTGACCGCCGCCCTGATCGACCATCACCGGCACGATGGACTTCAGGAAGAAGTACGGCGCGTGCATGCAGCCGGCGACGAGGCGGTCGTACTGCTCGACCGTCGAGTTCACGAAGCGACCGCCGATGATCTGGCCCGAGGCCATGACCGCAGCATCGATCCGACCGAAGTGCGAGAGCGCGGCCTCGACCAACGACGGCGAGGCGCCTTCGCGATGCAGCGACGATGCATGCTCGACGGCGACGACGGTGGCGCCGGTGGCCTCGAGCTCCGCGACGAGTTCGGCGGAAGGGTCCCCGAGTACGAGATCGTGGCCGTCGGTCGCCAACATGCGGGCCAGATCGGGACCCACGTAGTGCTTTGCGTCTCCGACGATCGCGATGCGACGAGTCGACATGGGTTCCTCCTCGGATCCACGCAGCGCCGAGCCGCGTTGTTCGGTAGGTTTTTTACCATGGAACTCAAGGGCAAGGTCGCCGTCATCACTGGCGCAGCATCGGGAATCGGATTGGCGACGGCGCGTCGCTTCGCCGGGGACGGCATGCAGGTGGTGATGGCCGACATCGAACGTCCGGCGTTGGCCGAGGCGGTCGACGAGGTGCGATCCGATGGTGGTGCGGTGAGTGCGTTCGTGCTCGATGTCAGCGACGCAACACAGGTCGCAGCATTGCGAGAGCACGCGCTCGCCGAGTTCGGTGCTGTGCACGTGCTGTTCAACAACGCGGGTGTGGGTGGAACGGGCACGCCGACATGGCGCACCTCGACAGGCGTGTGGGAGTGGGTCGTGAACGTCGATCTGCTGGGTGTGGCCTGGGGGGTGCGCGAGTTCGTGCCGCTGTTCGTCGAACAGGGTGAGGGTCACGTCATCAACACCGCGTCCGAGGCCGGCATCTGCGCCACGCCGATGTTGGGTGCGTACCACGCAGCCAAGTACGGCGTCGTCGGCCTCTCGGAGGCGCTGGTGATGGAACTCGCCGGCACCGGCGTCGGTGTGAGTTGTCTCTGCC
>CAYVUO010000041.1:11524-12750 GCA_964454715.1 uncultured Bifidobacterium sp.
GCCGGCCCATCTCGGCCTACCCGAACCGAAGCCCGTTCCGATGTCGGCGCTCGAGTCGTTCATGAACACCACCGCGCTCGACCCCGCCGTCGTCGCCGACCAGGTGCGTGACGCGGTCGTCGACGGCACGTTCTGGATCCTCACCCACGAGGTCACCCAACGACGCGTCGAACACCGCGATCGCGCGCTCGAACGACGCGAGACGCCGACGATGCTGCCGATGGGTGGTGCGTGATGGCGGTCAGTCCTCGCTTCGACGGCGAGATCGGTCGCACGCTGGCCGACTCGACGCCGTGGTGGCCCGAGCCCGCGCATCCCGGCGATGGTGCGCCCAACGTGATCGTGATGTTGTTCGACGACCTCGGTTTCTCCCACCTCGGCTGCTTCGGCTCGGAGCTCGCCACGCCCAACATCGATCGTCTGGCCGAGGGTGGACTGCGCTACACGAACTTCCATGTGACGCCGTTGTGCTCACCCACACGTGCGGCGCTGCTCACCGGCCGCAACCACCACACCGTGGGCATGCGCGGCATCGCCAACTGGAACACCGGCTTCCCCCACATGACGGGTCGGATCTCCGAGCACGCCACGACCATGGGTGAGGTGCTGCGCGACAACGGCTACACGACGTTCGCCCTCGGCAAGTGGCATCTGTGCCCGATGGACGAGGCGTCGGCGGCCGGCCCCTACGACGGATGGCCGCTGCAGCGGGGGTTCGATCGCTTCTACGGCTTCCTCGATGGTGAGACCGATCAGTTCACCCCCGATCTCGTCTACGACAACCATCGCATCGACCCGCCGGCCACCGCGGCCGAGGGCTACCACCTCACGACGGATCTGATCGACCATGCCATCGAGTTCATCCACGACACGGTGTCGATCCGGCCCGACCGTCCGTTCTTCACCTATCTCGCATTCGGTGCGACGCATGCCCCCCATCAGGCTCCCGCCGAGTACCTCGAGCGGCATCGAGGCCGTTACGACGACGGGTGGGATGTCGCCCGTCAACGCTGGTTCGACCGTCAGGTCGAACTCGGTGTCATCCCCGAGGGCACCGAGCTCGCGCCGCGCAATCCCGGCGTCGAGCCGTGGGAGTCGCTCGGTGAGAACCAGCGTCGTCTCGCCCTGCGTCTGCAGGAGGCGTTCGCCGCGTTCCTCGAACATACCGACGCACAGATCGGTCGTCTCGTCGACGAACTCGATGCGCTCGATCAGCTCGACAACAC
>CAYVUO010000042.1:0-12736 GCA_964454715.1 uncultured Bifidobacterium sp.
CACCGAGCGCACCACGATCGACCTCGGGAAGACCGAAGAAGGCGTCGTCGCTGGCGATGATCATGTCGGCGTTGCCGACCAGGCCGATGCCGCCACCGACACAGAAGCCGTGCACGGCGGCGATGACGGGCACCGCGCACTCATAGACGGCGGCGAAGGCGTGGTAGCAGCCCCGATTGGCGCCGACGAGGGCGTCGAAGCCCTCGGTGTTCTGCATCTCCTTGATGTCGACCCCGGCGTTGAAGCCCCGACCCTCGGCCCGGAGGATCACGGCCCGCACCGAGCGGTCGTCGCCCAGGCGGCGCACGACATCACCCAGTTCGAACCATTCGGCCACGGTGAGGGCGTTGACCGGAGGGCAGTTCTGGACGACCTCGGCGATGCCGTCGGAGGCGACGGTGACTTCGATTCCCATGGGGGGCGACGTTAGTGGAGACCTGACGACGGGTCAGATGGGCGCCGGTGGCTAGATTCGCCGTCCATGGCCCTCGAGATCGACCTCTCCGGCACCTCGGTGCTCGTCACCGGCGGCACCAAGGGTGTGGGCCGTGGCATCGCCCAGCGGTTCGCCGATGCCGGCGCCACCGTGATCGTGTGCGCCCGCCGCGAAGCCGAGGTACCGCTGCCGTCCGACTGGCACTTCGTGAGCGCGGATCTGCGCGACGGTGAGGCTGCGGCCGCTGCGGTCGACCAGGCCCATGCCATCGCCGGCCGCCTCGACTGCGTGGTCAACAACGCCGGCGGTTCGCCCCCCGCCGACAGCGCCGAGGCCCCACCGAAGTTCACCCAACGCATCGTCGAGCTCAACCTCCTCGCCCCGTACTACGTGGCCCAGCGCGCCCATCACCACATGACTGCTGCCGGGAGCGGCTCGATCATCAACATCGGCAGCGTGGTGTCGAACCGCCCCTCCCCCACCACCGCCGCCTACGGCGCGGCGAAGGCGGGACTCAAGCAGCTCACGACGACGCTCGCGATGGAGTGGGCACCGACGGTCCGGGTCAACACCATCACCGTCGGGCTCATCCTCACCGAACAGGCGGCCCTGTTCTACGGCGAGGGCGACGAGCGCGAGCGCATCGAACGCGGCATCCCGATGCAGCGCTTCGCCATGCCCACCGACGTCGGCGACATCGCAGTGTGGTTGGCGAGCGATCTCGCCTCGTACGTGACGGGCGCGGAGATCGCAGCGCACGGCGGCGGTGAGCGGCCGCCGTTCCTCGGCGCCGACTGAGCCCTACGGGTGCTGGCTGCTCACCGACACGACCTCACCGGTCATGTAGGACGAGTAGTCCGAGGCGAGGAACACCATCACGTTGGCGATCTCCCACGGCTCCGCGGCGCGACCGAACGCCTCGCGCTTGGTGAGCTCGGCGAGGGTCTCCTCGGTCGTGGCCTTGGCCAGGAACGCATGCATGGCGAGGCTCGGTGACACGGCGTTGACGCGCACGTCGTGCGGCGCCGCCTCGATCGCAGCGCAACGAGTGAGCGCCATCACGCCGGCCTTGGCCGCCGCATAGTGCGCCTGACCGAACTGGGCGCGCCATCCGAGCACCGACGCGTTGTTGACGATCACACCGCCACCGTTCGCGTAGAGGTACTGCAGTTCGGCGCGCATACAACGGAAGGTGCCGTTGAGCGTGACGTCGAGGACGAGGTTCCACTGATCGTCGGTCATGTCGACGAGTTCGACCTCGCCACCCAGACCGGCGTTGTTGATGAAGATGTCGATGCCGCCGAGGGCAGCGGCGGCGCCATCGACGAGATTGCGCACATCGGCCTCGACGGTGACATCACAAGGGATGCCGACGACACCGAGTTCGGCCGCCGATTCACCGCAACGACGTTCGTGCTTGTCGCTGATGACGACGGTCGCGCCCTCCTCGAGGCAGCGCTTGGCCGCCTGGAAGCCGATGCCGGTGCCCGCGGCCGCCGTGACGAGCACCCGCTTCCCGGCCAGCAGACCGTGTCCGTCGACGTAGTTGGCCTTCGTGCTCATGCGGGCTCCTTGGGCAGGCCCAGCACGCGCTCGCCGAGCACGTTGCGCTGGATCTCGTTGCTCCCGCCGTAGATGGTCTCCGACCGGGTGAACAGGAACATCTTCTGGTCGAGCGTGAGTTCGTAGGGGAAGCCCTCGCCGATCTGCGACTCGATGCCGCCGATGTCCATGGCCAACTCGCCGAGATCGCGATGCCAGGTGCCCCAGAACAACTTCGAGATCGACGCCTCGGGGCCGGGCACGCCCGATCCCATCGAACGCAGCGCGTTCCACTGCATGAGCTTGAGACCGGTGTAGGCCTCGGCCAGACGTTGGCGCATGATCGGATCGGCGGTCGAGCCCTTGTGCTTGGCCTCGGCGATCAGGTTGTTGAGTTCGCGCTCGAAGCCGACCTGCTGGGCGAGCGTGGAGATGCCGCGCTCGAGCGCAAGCAGATCCATGGCCACACCCCAACCCTTGCCGGGCTCGCCCACGATGAGGTCGGCGTCGGTGACGGCGTCGCTGAAGAACACCTCGTTGAACTCGCCGCCACCTGTGATCTGCACGATGGCGCGCGCTTCGACACCGGGCTGGTCCATCGGCACGAGCAGGAACGACAGACCCTTGTGGCGGGCCGAGCCGGGCTCGGTGCGCGCAACGACGAAGCACCAGTGCGACACGTGCGCCAGAGAGGTCCAGACCTTCTGGCCGTTGATGATCCACTGATCACCATCGAGCACGGCGCGGGTCTGCACGTTGGCCAGGTCGGAGCCGGCATTGGGCTCGCTGTAGCCCTGACACCAACGCTCCTCACCACGAAGGATCGGAGGGAGGAATCGATCGCACTGCTCACGAGTGCCGTGCTCGATCAGGGTGGGGCCGAGCAGGTTCTCACCCATGTGGTTGACGCGACCGGGAGCCTCGGCGCGGGCGTACTCCTCGGCCCAGATGATCTGCTGGGCGACGGTCGCGTTGCGACCACCGAACTCGCAGGGCCAACCGAGACCGATCCAACCGGCCTCGCCCAGCACGCGCTCCCAGCGCTCGCGGATCTCGAAGCCGACCTCCTCGTCACCAGGACCACCGCGACCCTTCAGCGACGCATACTCACCCACGAGGTTGTCGGCGAGCCACGCCTTGGCGGCGGCGCGGAACTCCTCATCGGAGACGGTCGAGACGTCTACAGGCAGGCCCATCGGTGCTCCCGGGTCGGCGAACGGGGTCATTCCACCGGACGGCCGTCCGGGAGCGCCAATCGTAGGGCTCAGCGGTCGAGCTTCAGGAGCCGAGCCGCGTTGTCGTGGAGGAACTTCGGCCAGACGGTGTCCTTGAAGGGCACGTCGCGCATCTCGGTCATGATGCGCTCGAGTGAGAGGCCCATCGGGAAGTAGCCGGCGTAGAGCACCTTGTCGGCACCACGGGTGTTGGCGTAGTCGATGACCCGCTGGTCGTAGTGCTTCGGAGCGAACGCGGACGTCGAGTAGTGCAGGCCGGGCCACTTGAGCATGAGCTTGACCATGAGTTCGGTCCAGGGCTGGCAGCCGTGACGCGACACGTAGGTGAGCTCGGGGAAGTCGTACATGACCTCGTCGACGAGCTCCACGTGCTGCGGCGCGAACTTGAGGCGCGGGCCGGGCACGCCGGTGCACACGAACACCGGGATGTCGAGTTCACAGGCCTTGGCGTAGATCGGGTACATCTTCTTGTCGTTGATCGCGACCTGCGGGAAACAACCGGCCGGGAACATGCTGATGCTGCGAGCACCCCAGGTCTCATAGGCGCGGACGATCTTCTCGATGCCCTTCATCCCCTCGTTGGGATCGGCACCGACGGAACCGACGAAGCGACCCGGGTAGCGCGAGATCGCCTCGGCCCCGAGATCCTCGCCACTGGCCTCGCGATGACCGACACCGACCATGCCGATCGCCACACCCCACTTGTCCATCTGGTCGAGCGTGTAGCCGACGGGATCGGACGCGTTTCGCACCTCGTCGGTCTTGTCCGGCGGAGCCTTGAACATGTACTCGGCCGGGAACTCGAACTCGTCCTTGGACTGCGAGTCCTTCGTCTGCTTGGTGATGAACTCGTACTGCGCCTTCAGGTCGCGGGCCGGGAATCCGATCATCGTGTCGATGATCGGGACGTCGGTCGGCATGGCCATGAGATTCCCCCTCGTTCACCCGACGGGTTCCCCCCACGTCGGTCTCCTCACCCTACGACATCGTCATGGCGACGGCGGACGGGCGAGCGCGCGAAGGGGGGCGGACCGTCGGCCCGCCCCCCTTCGAACGACTGCGTCAGCGAGAGAGCAGGCGGTCGGTCTGTTCGCGCTGTTCGAAGATGAGTCGCACCAGCCAGTAGCGGAAGTACCGGCGCAGCGACATCACGATGAACAGGGCCGATCCCACCACGGCGAGGGTGAGACCGAAGACGCCCATCGCCTGGTAATCGCTGGTCCACGCGCCGCGGGTGCTTCCCTGGATGTTGAGCCACGAGACGAGCGTGAGCACCACGCCCACGATCATGAGCAGGCCGGCCAGGGTGAGCCACTTGCGCTCGGGGTTGGCCTTGCCGCCATCGACCTTCATGGCATCGACCTCCGCCTGGAACTCCGCGAGCCGGGCGGACGGTTGGGTCTCTTCGGTGCTGGTCATGTGTCCTCCTGCTAGTGGCCGCCGCCGAGATAGGCCTCGGTGAGTTCCTCGGCGATCTCGGCGGGTGATCCGGTACGGGTGATGCGTCCGTGCAACATGATCGACGCAACGGTCGACACGCCCAGCACGGCTTGGGCGAACTGTTCGACGACGAGGATGGAGATGCCCTGCTCGGCGAGCTCGGCGACCCGCTCGTAGAGCTCCTCGACGATCAGCGGTGCGAGACCCATCGACAACTCGTCGAGGAGCAGCAGCGCGGGATTGGTGACGAGCGCGCGGGCCATGGCCAGCATCTGCTGCTCGCCACCCGACATCGTGCCCGCGACCTGCTTGCGCCGCTCCTTCAGACGCGGGAACTGACTGAACGCCTTGTCCTGCACGTCGGAGAGCGAGACACCGGCATGGGTGAACATGCGCAGGTTCTCGGTGACCGTGAGGTTGGGGAAGATGCCGCGTCCCTCGGGCACGAGGCACACGCCAGCCCGGGCCAGCGAGTCGCTGCTCACACCGTTGACCTCACGACCACTGATGAGCAACTGGCCGCCGGTGGGCACGATCTGACCGCTGCACAGTGCCAGCGTGGTGGTCTTGCCCGCACCGTTGGGGCCGAGGAGCGCATGCACCTGACCGGGCTCGAGCACGAGGTCGACACCATGGAGCACGTCGATGGTGCCGTATCCACCACGGATGCCGCGCAGTTCGAGGATCGGGGTCATGACGCCTCCTCGAGGGGTTCGGTGCCGAGGTAGGCGGCCTGCACGACGGGGTCGGCCTGCACCTCCTGCGGCGTGCCGGTGGCGATGATCTTGCCGAAGTCGAGCACGTGGATGAACTCGCAGGTGCCCATCACGAACGACATGTCGTGCTCGACGAGGAGCACGGCGAGACCGTCGGCCACGAACGTGCGCAACAGCGCCGACATCTCGGCCGTCTCCTCCTCGTTGAGTCCGGAGGAGGGCTCGTCGAGGAGGAGCACACGGGGGTTGCTGGCCAGCGCCCGGGCGAACTCGACGAGTCGGGCCGTGCCGGTGGGCAGGGTGCCGACCATGAACTCGGACACGTCGGTGAGGCCAGTGCGCTCGAGGATGTCGTCGCACACCTGTGCCGGGTCGAACCCCGAACGGTCCCAGGACTTGCGCTGTTCGGCGGCCACGAGGATGTTCTCGCGCGCTGACAGGCTGCCGAACACCTCGAGCTTCTGGAACGTGCGAGCGATGCCCATGCGGGCCCGCTTGAACGGACTCCTGGCCGAGATGTCGCGACCGTCGAAGATCACCCGACCGCTGGTCGGCTCCTGGAGGCCCGTGATGACGTTGAAGCACGTGGTCTTGCCGGCGCCGTTGGGGCCGATGAGGCCGGTGACACGACCCTCCACCACCTCGATGCTGGCGTGCGACACCGCCTCGAGCACGCCGAAGCGCACGACGACGTCCTCCGTCCGCAGGATCGCTGTCATCGGGACACCCCCTCGACCATCTTGTGCTCATCGATGAGATCGGTGACGTCGAGCACCCGGTCGAGCTGAGCGACCTTGTCGCTCGTGAACGGACGGGTGAGGCCGAGGTCGTTGATCTCGTCCTTCGAGATGTCCTCTGCCCGTTCCTTGGCCTCGAAGGCGGCCTTCTCGTCGCGGGCGTCCTGGCGCCATGGCAGCAGACCGGCGAGATCGCGACCGCTGTAGAACACGGCGCCCTCGGGACGGTAGGCCATGGCGATGGCGGCGATGCCGGGACCGATCAACGACAGCTGCGTCAACCACGAAGGATTGCCGAAGACCTCGGAGATCGCCGGGAACGAAGCAAGTCCGATGGCTCCCATGAAGGCTGCGATCGGATAGCGCACGCCCTGCACCGCGAGCAGCAGCACGATGGGAAGACCGGCGAACATCGGGAACGAGTCGACGCGCAACGCACCGTTCTGCATGCCGAGCATGCACCCGGCGAACCCCGCCATCGCTCCGGAGAGCATGAACACGACCATCTTGGTGGTCGTGAGGTTCACACCGACCGTGGCCGAGGCGGCCGGACTATCGGACATGGCGATCCAACGTCGGGCCCAGCGCGTGCGGCGCAGCAGCTCGAGCAGTACGAAGAGGATGGCGAAGGTGATGATGAGGAACATCACGAACGCCTTGCGATCCGCGGCGTTCGTGGAGATCGAGAATCCGAACAACTTCAGCGGCTTGAACAGCACACCCGAGCTGGACGGATCGAGCATGCTTGGATGTCTGACGATCACCTTGTCGGCGAACTCGGCGAAGGCCATCGTCGCCAGCGCCAGGTACAGGCCCTTCAGTCTCAAAGCCGGGAGCGCGATGGCGAGGCCGAGCGGCGCGCACACCAGCATCACGAGAATGATGCCGACGGGATTGCCATGCTGGCCACCGAAGTGCGAGAACAGCACCGCGCCGATGCCGGCGATGGCGAAGTTGGCGAACGACACCTGGCCGGCCCAGCCGATGAGCGGTACGAGCGACAGCATGATCAGACCGAACACGAGGAAGCCTGCGCCGCGACCGAGCCAGACCGACGAGCGCTCACCGAAGTTCGTACCGCTGAACCACGGGATCCAACCGTTGGCCCACGCTCCCACGATGGCGATGAGCGTGACGCCACCGAGCACGGCCTCCCACGGCTTGGTGAGCCGTTCGGTGCGCTTGGTGAGACGCACCTTTCCCGTCTCCAGCCTCGCCTGGGGGAGGAACAGCAGAGCGATGAAGAGGATCACGCACGGGATGGCCTCGTCGGCGTAGCTCCAGTCGGAGCCGAACGAGAGATATACCTTGGCGAACGCAGACGACAGACCGATGATGAGCGCGCCGACGAAGGCCATGGGGATGCTCTTCAACTGGGCGATGGCCGCGGCCGCGGCGGCCACGATGATGATGAGTGCCAGGTTCTCGACGACCATGCCCGTCTCGGGCGCGATCAGGATGCCGGCGAGACCGGCGGTCATGCAGCCCAATGCCCACGATGCGCCCGAGATGATCGACGGCTTGGCGCCAGTGAGCCCGGCGAGACTGCGACTGTCGACCACGGCCCGCATCGAGATGCCGAGACGGGTGCGATAGAGCAGGAAGCGAAGACCGATGGCGACGAGGAGCGCGATCACCACGGTGATGATGCGGTGCCAAGTGGCGGTGACCGAACCGAACTGCACGCCCTGCGATCCCTCGAAGAAGTGCTCGAGCGTGCGCCCCTTCTTGGGGGTCCAGATGGTGAGCGTCAGACCCATGAAGGTGAGCATGAGGCCCACGGTGACCATGAGCTGCACGACGAGCGCCGCGTCGCGCAGTCTTCGCATGATCACTCGGTCGAGCGTGATTCCGATGAGCGGAGCCACCACGAGCAACGTGATCGCCATGCCGACCAGCATCGGCAGGTGCCATTGCACGGTGAGCTGCCAGTAGAAGAACGCCAGGAAGCATCCGATGGCGGCGTGGGCGAAGTTGAAGATGCCCGTGGTGGCATAGGTGACCACCAGACCGCCGGCGGTGATGGCGTAGGCGCCACCGAGGGAGATGCCGACGACGAGGAAGGTCGACAGGTTCTTGGTGTCGAGGAACTTGGCCGATCCCCAGTTCTTGTTGATGATGAACCCGAGGATGAGTGCGACGACGACCGCCGCGATCAACCTTCCATCGATCTTCCTGCGCATGTTCCCCCCAGAACCTGCAACGCAGTGTGTCGGGGTGGGGTCGGCGCACCGACCCCACCCCTCACACCTCGACTACGTGACTACTTGACCGACTTGGCCGCTTCCTGCGGGTCGATCTTGACGGTGGTGACGAACGACGGATCGCACTCGAGCTTGCCCGGCGTGCCACTGGCTCGCACGAACTTGCCACCCTGGACCTGCATCACGACCATGCAGTCCGAGAACACCTTCTGGCCGGTGCGAGGACCGATCCAGCCGTCGGCGTCGAACTGGAGGTTCTTCATCGTCTCGATCACCGACTTGCGGGTGATGGCGTTGGGGCCGTCCTTGGCCACGATCTCGTCGATGGTCTTCTTGAAGGCCATCGCCGTCTGCCAGGCCTGGGCACCGAAGGAGTCGGGCTTGCCGCCGACCGCATCGACGTAGGCCTGGGCGGCCTTGTTGTTCGCAGCCTCCTCGAACGGAAGGAACTGCATCCAGACGTAGGCACCCTCGACAGCGGAGCCGTTGTCCTTGAACGCCTGCGTGTAGCACGCCAGCGAGCAGGCGAACAGCACGTCCTTGTTGGCGCCCTGGGCTGCGGCCTCCTTCATCATCTTCGCCATGGCGACGTCGTTGGAGCCGTTGTAGATGAAGTTGCCGTTGCCGGCCTTGAGGGCCTGCACGTAGGTGGTGAAGGCGGACTGCTCACTGCGGCCCGACACCTTCATCGCATCGGTCACCTTGATGCCCGCCTGCTTGCCGGCCTCGATCTGGTAGGTGGCCGACTGCACGGTGGTGGGCAGATCGCCCGGTACGAGCCACACACCGGTGAGGCCGTTCGGCTTCTGCTTCTTGTAGAACTGGAACTGACCGTTGAACGCCTTCAGGTCACGCACGCCGGTGAGCGTGGTGCACGGCTCGGCGACGGCCTGCAGCACCCACGAGTTCGCAGCGCACTGCTCGTTGATGTCGTTGGCGAGAGCAGCGAAGTCGGGAAGACCGACGGGCTGACCGGCCTTGTCGGCGCAGTTGCCGAGCACGGTGACATCGGGGTTGAACAGCGCGTTGCCGCCCACCATGGCGAGTGAGGTCTGGCAGGCGTTGATGATGCCGTTCTTGGCCTCGTCCGGAGTGAGCTTGGAGTCCCACTGGACGACCTTCATCTGACGGCAGCCGATGCCGCCATTGGCATTGACGTACTTGGCGTAGGCCACGACGGCGTCGACGTTGCCCTGGAACAGGCCCGGTGCCAGCGGCGAACCGGTGTCGGCCATGACCTCGACGGTGATCGTGTCGGCTGTGACGCCGATCTCGGTCGACTCGAGCTTGGCCCCGGCGCACTTGGCGTTGGCGGCCGAACCGGCATCCTTCGCAGTGGTCGAGCTTGAACTGTCCGACCCACTGCGTCCGCAGGCGCCGGCCAGAAGACCGAGACTGAGGACCGCAGCCAGTACGGCTACACGGTGTCGCTTCACAGGATTCCCCCCTGGGTTTGTCTATGACGTCGGTCACCATAGCCCACTCGGAGAGGGTGTGTGACCGCAGACACGATCAGGGGGCCGAGGCCAGCGGGACGGGCCCGCACGGACCTCAGCAGGTCATGCCACCGTCCATCACGAAGGTTGCCCCGGTGATGTATCGGGCCTCGTCACTGCCGAGGTAGGCGTAGAGGCCGGCGAGCTCGGCCGGGTCGCTCATGGGCACGTTGTCGCGGCTCATCTTGCGCATGCGGCCCCAATCGGCTCCCTCGGGCGGCATGAACGAGGCGACGATGTTGGTCTCGACCCCACCGGGCGACACCGAGTTGATTCGCAACGGCGTGTCGTACTCGGTGGCCAGCGCACGGGTGAGCGAGTCGACGCCGCCCTTCGACGCGCAATAGGCCGCGCTCCAGGGCTGACCCTGCTTGGCCGCGGTCGATGCCGTGTTGATGATGACGCCGTGACCGCGCTCGACCATCTGGGGCAGCACGGCGCGACACATGTAGAAGGTGCCCTGCAGGTTGACGCCGACGATGCGATCGAAGTGCGCGGGATCGGAGTCGTGGGTGAACACGAATCCACCGATGCCAGCCACGTTGCACAGCACGTCGACGCTGCCGAACGCGTCGGTGACGGCGGCGACGGTGGATGACACGGCATCCCACTTCGACACGTCACATGCGAGCGCGATCGCGCCGGACCCGATCTCATCGGCGACGGCCTGAGCCGCGTCGAGGTTCACATCGACGCATGCGACGCGCCCACCCTCGGCTCCGAGACGCAATGCGACGGCGCGACCGATGCCGGATCCGGCACCGGTGACGAGCACGTTCTTGCCGTTGTAGCGCTGCTCCATGATCGGCCCGCTCAACCGATGGTGAGCACGCCGCGGGCGACGACGCCCTCGTGCATGTCATGCACGGCGTCGTGGAAGCCCTCGAGCGGATAGGTGCCGGTGACGAGCTCGTCGAGCATGAACTCACCGCGACGGTAGAGCTCGATGATGAGCTGCATGTCGCTGTGCGGGCTGTAGGAGCCTGCACGGCAACCGGTGACCGTTCGCTCGTTCTGCGTGAAGCGCTGATAGGGCAGCGTGAAGGTGGCATCGCCTCCGGGCGTGCCGATGATGACGACGGTGCCGCCCCAATCGAGCATCTCGAGAGCGTTCGAGGTGACGGCCGGATGACCGACCACGTCGTAGACCCAGTCGACACCGCCAGCATTGAACGGACCAGAGAGTTCGGTGGCGCTGTAGGGCTCGAGGCGACGCACCTGCTCGACGATGTCGGCATCGCGACCGTTGAGGAAGTCGGTGGCGCCGAACTGACGGGCGAGTGCTTCCTTGCCCGGCTCGGTGTCGATGGCGATGACGCGCGACGCGCGCTTCACGCGCAGCGCCTGGATGGCGTTGAGACCCACACCACCACAGCCATAGACGACCGCGGTGTCGCCGATCTGCACGTCGGAACGGAAGAGCACCGCACCGGCACCAGTCATGACGCCACAACCGACGAGGCAGGCCGAGGTGAACGGAACGTCCTTCGGGATCTTCACGGCCTGGAAGCCCTTCACCACCGTGCGCTCGGTGAACACCGAAGCAGCGGCGAAGTTCCAGCACGCCTCACCATCGAGGGTGAACGGCTGGGCCATGTTGCCGAGGGTCTGACGACAACGAGTCGGCTTGCCCTTTGCGCACGCCTTGCACACACCACATGCGGCGAGCGTCGAGATGATGACGTGGTCGCCGACCTCGACATGCGTGACGCCCTGGCCGACCTGCTCGATGATGCCGGCGCCCTCGTGGCCGAGCACCGCCGGAGCGGGCCAGCCGAACGCGCCGGATGCGGCGGTGACATCGGAGTGGCACACGCCCGCAGCCATGACGCGGACGATGACCTCGCCCGGGCCGGCGTCGCGGACCTCGAGGCCGTCGAGGACCTCAGCGCCGTTCTCGGTGTAGACGATTCCCTTCATGGTTCCCCCTGGTTGACGTGCTCGTTGACGTTGTTTCGTTCGTATCCGGTGGAGCTCAGGCGCCCCAGATGATCGACTGCCACTCGGTGTAGGCGTCGAGGCCCCAGTTGCCGCCGTCGCGACCGATGCCGGACATCTTGAAACCACCGAACGGAGTCTCGTGATGGGTCTGCACGCTGTTGATGCCGACGCGGCCCGAGCGGACCTCCTTGGCCACCTCGTACGCGTTGGGCGTATCGGCACCGAACACGTAGGAGAACAGGCCGTAGTCGCTGTCGTTGGCGATGCGGATCGCATCGTCGACGGTGTCGAACGGGACGACGACGACGACCGGGCCGAAGATCTCCTCGCGCACCGGCGACATGTTGTTGTTGCAGCCGGCGAGCAGCGTCGGGCCGATGTAGTAGCCCTTGTCGAGGCCGTGATCGCGACCATCGACGACGAGTTCGGCGCCCTCGGCGACACCGTTCTCGATGTGGCCGAGGATGCGACCGAGCTGCACACCGGAGATGACGGGGCCGACCTGGGTGGCGGCGTCGAGTGGGTCGCCGACCTTGAGCGCACGCGCCGCGTCGGCGAGACGCGACACCAATTCGTCGTAACGAGCACGGTGCACGATCACGCGCGTCGGCGCGGTGCAGATCTGACCGGAATGGAAGGCCCACACACTGGCGATGCCGGCGACGGCCTTGTCCATGTCGGCGTCCTCGAGCACGATGCACGCGCCCTTACCGCCGAGTTCGTGCAATTGACGCTTCATCGTCGGCGCACCGGCAGCGACGATCGACGCACCGACGGCCGACGAACCGGTGAACGACACCATGTCGACATTGGGGTCGGAGACGAGGTCGACACCAGCCGACGGGCCACTACCGGTGACGATGTTGACGACACCCTTCGGGAAGCCGACGTCGTCGAGGATCTTCGCCAGTTCGATGACGCACAGCGGATCCTGCGGCGCGGGCTTCATCACGACGGTGTTGCCGGTGGCGAGCGCGGGAGCGATCTTG
>CAYVUO010000043.1:0-258 GCA_964454715.1 uncultured Bifidobacterium sp.
GAACCTGCCGGAGGTCGTGAAGGGCGCACTGTTCGCCCGCTACTCCCGTTCGCCCAAGAGTCTGCGGAGGCTGTTCCTCGACGAGTTCGTGGGTGAGCTCGACATCTCCGGCGACGATTCCATCGACGCCACGATCGGACTCCGCCGGGCAGAGGAGCTCTACGAGACCGTCTTCTTCGAATACGGCGACGACTCGGTGGCCCAGCTCGGCGGCGTGCACCTCGCATGCGAGCAGGCGTCGAACGTGCTCACCAAGGT
>CAYVUO010000043.1:272-3392 GCA_964454715.1 uncultured Bifidobacterium sp.
CAGAGCACTCGCTACATCTCCTATGACGCACGGATCGGAGGCCGCTACCGGTTCCATCGGCCCCCCGATGTCCTCCAGTCGGCGCTCGGCACTCGTTACGTCGGTGACATGGACCGCATGTTCGACACCTATGCCGAGTTGTTGCCGCTGCTCATCGACGACCTTCGCGAGCGCATCCCCAAGAGCCCGAACGACAGCGACTTCGTCTATCGACAGGCGATTCGGGCCAAGGCCTTCGATGCACTGCGCGGACTCCTTCCGGCCGCAGCCCTCTCGAACGTCGGCATCTACGGCACGGGGCAGGGCTACGAGCAACTGCTGCTGCGGATGCGAGCGCACCCGCTACCCGAAGCCCGCACGTATGCCGACCTGATGCTCACCGAATTGCGCAAGGTGATCCCTTCGTTCCTCAAGCGCGTCGATCTCACCGACCGCGGCGTCGCGTGGAGCGACTATCTCGACTCCACGCGCAGCGAGATGGATGAGGTCGCCGCGCAGTTGTTCGGAGGGGTCGAACAGATCCAGGACGCGCCGACGGTCACGCTGGTCGACTTCGATCCCGACGCGGAGGTGAAGTTGGTGGCCGCCGCGCTCTACCCCCACCTCTCGCTCCCCGAGGAGCAGATCGAGGCTCGGGTGCGGCAGATGACCGTCGACGAGCGATTGTCCGTCCTGCGGGCGTACAACGGATTCCGCACCAACCGTCGTCACAAGCCCGGTCGCGCCCTCGAGCGGCCCACCTATCGGTTCGACGTGCTCGCCGACTACGGGGCCTTCCGTGATCTGCAGCGTCACCGCATGCTCACGATCGAATGGCAGAAGCTCACGCCCGCTCACGGCTACGTGCGTCCGGGAGCGGTCGACGATGCTGGTCTTGCGTCGCGCTATGACGACGTGATGGCCCGTTCGGCCGCGCTGTACAACGTTCTCGACCGGGAGTTCCCTGCTGAATCTTCGTACGCAGTGGCACTTGCCTACCGCGTACGGTTCATGATGCAGATGAACGCGCGCGAGGCGATGCATCTCATCGAACTGCGCACCACGCCCCAGGGTCACCCTTCGTACCGCATCGTGGGGCAGGAGATGCATCGCCTGATCGCCGAGCAGGCCGGCCATCAGGCCATTGCCGCGATGATGTCGTTCGTCGACCACAGCGGCGAATCCGAGCTCGAGCGGCTGCAGGCCGAGCGTCGGGCCGAGGAGCGCCGTCGCAGTACCTGACCCACCTCCGGGAACACCGATACCCATGTGGGTTGGAACGGTGCACGCCAGGTGTGTCTATCATCCGCCGCACGGGGAGCCCCTGGCTCCATGCAACGACCGAAGGAATCCATGGCTGACGACGAGATCGACGACGACTTCGAGGGCGACGACGACGTCGAACTCGATGACGAAGTTCTCGAGGGTGAGGACGTCGAACTCGACGTCGAACTCGGTGACGACGACGTCGAGATCGATGAGGACGACGAGGAGGCAGCAGCAGATGCCGCGCTCGCAGCGCGTCCCAAACGCGAGGACGAGGACGATGACGACGAGCAGGCCGATCCCGATGACGTCGAAGCCGACCTCGACGAGATCCTGAAGGATCGCATCGCCGCTGCCGACGAGGATGACGAGGACGATGAGGACGCCGTCCCCGAGCCCAAGCTCCCGGCCGACGTCGCCGAGGGCGTCACCCCGAAGAAGGCCAACGAGTTCACGTGCACCGGATGCTTCCTGCTCGTCAATCGTGGTCAGTTCGGCCCCGCCGACAACATGACGTGCCCCGTGGGTGAGGCCGAGTGCCCAGCCATTCGTGAACTGCAGAACCCGGCGCCGCGTCGCGCAGTGAAGAAGGCGGCACCTCCTGCGCCCAAGAAGACTGCAGCGAAGGCTCCGGCGAAGAAGGCGGCTGCTCCGAAGAAGGCCGCCACGAAGCCGCCGGCGAAGGCTCCCGCGAAGAAGTCGTCACCGAAGAAGAAGTGACGATGCCGGCCGCCGATCAACACGAGCAGTTGGAGCAGTTGCTCGACCTGTTCGTGTATGCGCCGATCGGTTTGCTGGCCACCGGCCTCGAGGCCCTTCCCGAACTGACCGAGAAGGGGCGGGCCAAGGCCTCCACGGCGCGTGTCGTCGGGCAGTTCACGACGACGATGGCGTCCAAGCAGGTGCGCGACCGACTCTCCGGTCTCGAACAGCAGTTGGCCGAGGTGCTCACGATCGTGCGCGACGCAGCGTCCCCCAAGCGTCCGACGCCGCATGCAGCGCCCCCACCCGATCCGGAGGCCGCCGACGCGTCAGCGGTCGAGTCCGTGATCCCGGGCTATGACTCGATGCCTGCGACCGACATCATTCCGTTGCTCGGTGGTCTCACGATCGACGATCTGCGGATCGTCGAGGAGCATGAGCGAGCGGGGCGCGCCCGTCGGACCGTGCTCAATCGGATCACCCAACGACGGGCTGCTCTCGAACGATGACCACACCGGCGGTGCGACCCGTGACCGCCGACGATCTCGACGCGCTGCGTGTGCTCGTGCTCGAGGCGACCCGCGAGTTGCGTGCCCAGCGCGGCGGTTCGTTCCTCGTCGACGCGATCGATCGTCCCACCCGTGACGAAGCGGCCATGCTCGCCCACGTGCACGATGCCGACAGGGCCGCATGGGTGGCCACGATCGACGACGTCGCCGTCGGCTATGCGTACGCCTCGTTGCGGGCCACGACCACCACGCGCATCGTGATGATCGACGAACTGTTCACCACCCCCGAGGCCCGAGCCATCGGAGTGGGGGAGCGGCTGGTCGACGAGGTCTCGGCCTGGGCGATCGTCAACGAAGCATCAGGAGTGAGTGCCGTCGCCCTGCCCGGAGCGCGCGAGACGAAGAACTTCTTCGAGGGCATGGGCATGAAGGCCCGGTCGATCGTCGTGCATCGCGACCTCTGAGCATCCCTTTTCGTCACATGACGAAAAGGAGCGGTTGGAGCCTCAGCGGCCCTTCCACTGGGGAGCGCGCTTCTCGATGAAGGCGTTGAGGCCCTCAGCGGTGTCCTCGCTCGACAGCACCCGGCCGAAGGCCTCGCCGGTGTTGCGCTGGATCGTGGCCTCGTCGTCCCAGTCGGCGGCGATGACGAGTGCACGGCTCT
>CAYVUO010000043.1:3402-12624 GCA_964454715.1 uncultured Bifidobacterium sp.
GCGTTGGCTGCGATCTGGGCGGCGAGCTCCAGAGCGCCGGTGAGCGCCTCTCCGGGCTCGGTCAGACGGTTCACGAGACCGAGCTGGTACGCCCGCTCGGCGGTGAGGGGGGCGCCCGTGAGCGCAACCTCGAGTGCCACGTTCTTGCCCACGAGCTTCGGGAGCCGATAGAGGCCACCGGCCGCAGCCACGAGGTTGCGCTTCACCTCGGCCAGACCGAACTCGGCCTGGGTCGAGGCGACGATCATGTCGGCAGCGAGGGCGATCTCGCATCCGCCGGCGGTGGCGAGACCATCGATGGCAGCGATCACGGGCTTGCGTCGGGGATAGGTGGTGAAGCCACCGAACCCACCCTTGGGCGTGGCCAGTTCGGCCGCCTTGCCGGAGTTGATCGCCTTCAGGTCGGCGCCGGCGCAGAACACGGGCGTCTTGTGGCCCTCGGTGTTGGCCGTGAGCACGCCGACCCAGATGTCGGGATCGGACTCCATGCGATCGAGCGCGGATTCCATGGCCTGGGCCAGTTCGCCGTTGACGGCGTTGCGCGCTTCAGGACGGTTGAGGGTGAGGATCGCGACATTGCCGCGGGTTTCGTAGTCGACCATGGGCCGACCTTAGTCAGCGGTGGGGGCGTCGGTTCCCTCGGGTGACTCGGCCGCGACCTCGGTCGTCGGCTCGGCCGCAGGAGTCGTTTCGGGTGTCGACTCGGCCTCGACCGGAGTGGCCTCGACGACGACCTCGGGCTCCACCGCATCACTCGACTCGGTCTCGACCGCAGCCTCGTCGACAGCGGGTGCCGAAGGCTCGCTCGCGGCGTCGTCGGTCTTCGCAACTGCCGGACGAGCGGGCTTGGGACGACGTGGCTTCGGCGCCGTGGGGTCGATGCCGAACGACGTCGCGATCTCTGGCAGACGCGATGCGAGGCGCGCCACGGTCGCGAGGAGCTCCGCGGTCGGTTCGGTGGGTCGGCCCTGCGGCACGACGCGGATGCGCACCGGTGAGTACGAGAGCGCATCGAGCACCGTGGCGTAGCGATCGCTCCCGGTCTCGGCCGTGAGCGACGCATTGGTGGCCTCGACGAGACGATCGGCGAGGGGAGCGGGCAACTGCTCACCGGCCTTGGGCGGACGCGAGCTGACGCGCAGGGCGCGGACGACTCGGCCCGATTCGAGGGTCTCGGTGATCTCCTTGAGCCACAGCTCCTGCTCACCCGCGACACGCTGATCGAGACCGGCACGCAGCTGATCGGCCAACGCACGTGTCTCCTCGTCGCGTGCCGCACCGTCGGCCGCGACGACCACCGAACGCAGATCGCGCAGGTCGAGCTCGGCGAGATCGCGCAGTGCGGCGTCGGCACGGTCGCGCCATTCCGCCGTCTTGAGGGCAGGCATGAGTTCCTCAGCCAACTTGAGCAACTGGGCATCGGGGATCTCGGGGCGACCCTCGGCGCGGTTCTGCTCGTTCTGCTTCTCGATGGCCTGACGCACGGCGGGGATGCCACCACGCAGCACCTGCTCGGCGATCGGCTTCTGCTCCTCGGGCAGCGCCGCCAACACCGCATTGCGGTGGGTGCGCGAGGCGCGAAGGCGCTTGGCCTTCGGACGCGGTTCGGGGGCGGGACGCTCGGGACGCGGTCGTCGTTCACGACGTTCGCCATCGGCCCGCTCACCACGGGGTGCGCGCTCGCGGCGCTCAGCGCCCTCACGTCGATCCTTGCGCTCACCGCGCGGGCGACGGTCGCCACCCTCGCCGTCCTCACGTCGGGGACGGCGTTCGCGACGATCGCCCTTGCCCTTGGACGCGAGCTTCGAGGTCACCAGTTCGTCGTCGCGCACGGGGCGACCGAGGATCTCGATGCGCTCGGCCTCCTTGCGCGCTCCCTTGGGGGCGAACACCTGCGTGATCACGATGCCGTCGAGCATCTTGTCGGCCTCGACCTTGATGATGTCGCCGACCTTCACACCATCGAACAGGAGCGAACCATCGAGGTCTCCCTTCGGCTGACGGGCTCCAGCGGCGCGCCACGTCCAAGTGCCGTCGTCCCGACGACTCGTGAGCTCGATGTCCATTCGGTGTGACATAGGCGCCGAACGCTAGTGCGGACCGCTCTTCCACTGCGAACGTGCCATGCTTCGCGGCGATGGACGACACACGCGAACCGAAGCCCGAGTACGGCCAACGACCGATGCAGGTTCCCGCCGGCGCCACCGAAGTGCTGCTGGTGCGTCACGGGCAGTCGGCTCCCTATCGTGATGGCGAGCCGTTCACCCTCGTCGACGGTCAGGGCGATCCTCCGCTGTCGGATCTCGGACATCGTCAGGCCGAGCGGGTCGCCGAGCGTCTCCGGCATGCCGGCGTCGCCGCGATCTACGTCACGAACCTCACTCGCACCCACCAGACCGCAGCGCCACTCGCTGCCGCCCTCGGCATCGAGCCAGTGGTCGAACCCGGCCTGCGCGAGGTCCATCTGGGTGAATGGGAGGGAGGGGAGTTCCGTCGCATGGCCGCCGAGGGGCACCCCGCGTTCGCCGAGATGGAGCGCGACCAGGACTGGGCCGCGATCCCCGGTGCCGAACCCGTGGCCGTCGTCGAGGCCCGGGTGCGAGCCGCACTCGAGGACCTGCACCGAGCCCACCCCGATCAGCGCATCGTCGCCGTGAGCCATGGGGGAGCGATCGGGGCCGCCGTCGCCGTCGCCTCGGGCTCGCGATCGCTCGCGTTCGCCACGGCCGACAACGCCTCGATCACCCACCTGATCCTCCACGGTGACCGCTGGATCGTCCGCCGCTTCAACGACACGAACCATCTCGGCGACGGCTTCTCGGCGGTAGGTGAGGGCCTGACCTGAGCGGGCCCGTGCCCAGCCGCCGCTTGGCCCAGCCCGTTCGGACGCCGATAATCCTGGTTATGTAAAGTCAGCAGGCGAACGGGCGGGAGTGCCTCGCCCTCAGACGAAGGCACTCATCCGGGGTTCGAGCCGGGCCGCGGCCAACGGCTCCGCGTTCTCCCGCAACCACGCCAGGGCCTCGGCCACATCGCCGGGAGTCGAGCTCGCCGCCAGATCTCGTTCGACGTCCTCGAGGGCGGCCTGCAGGCAGTAGAGCCGGCCCTGGAGGTCCACCAGTGCCTCCCGATCGACGATCACCTCATCTGGCCCGAGGCCATGCGTAGCGGCCAGTCGTCGAGCCTGGTACGCCTGCTGCCGACATCCGGCGCGACAGAACCTCCGGGGCCGGCCTCGGCCCTCGGGCTGATCGACCGGACGCCCACACCACGCGCACCGTTGGGCCCGCTCGACGATCCGCCGGGACCGCGTCGCTGCCCCGCCCTCCTGCTCCGTCTGCTTTTTCGTCACGTGACGAAAGTACCGCTGGCGCCGGGCCCCGGCGCGGATGGTCACCCGGTGATCGCGGGTGCCATCGGCGCCGACGGCTCGGTGGTGGTGGAGGTCGTGGTGCTCGGCACCGGTGGTGTGTAGGGGAACGGCAGGGCAGCGAGCAGGAGTCCCCACTCCCCCTGGTAGGTCGCGTAGAGATCGGGCTCGCCCGACGACCACGGTGAGGCGAGGGCACCGGCGTTCGGGCCGGACACGACCTCCCAAGTCGTCAGCGAATCGAGGGGAGTCGCTCCCCCGACGTTCCAGGTGGATTGGTCGACCCCGGCGGCAGCGAGTGCCTGGAGGACGACTGCGGTCGAGTTCGGATCGGAGTCATCACCCGGACACTGACCGAATCCTCCGGGTGCCATGCCCCCGCTGACCTGGACACCGTGGAGCCAACCGATCGCCGATGGGATCGGCGCCGTCACACCGAGCGCCAAGAGCGCTTGGATCGCCATCGAGGTGCTGTTCACCTCGGGTGCGGTGAGCGCGCCGGCACCGGCGGTGCGGCAGGGAGCGATGCCGAGTCCCACCGGCGCCCTATAGCCCTGCCAACCACCGTCGGACTGGGAGGGCGTCGTGCACTGCTGGTCGACGAGCCATTGCACCGCGTCGGAAGGCGGGGCCACGCCCACCACGTGCAGGGCGAGCAACGCGAGCGATTGGTTGGTCACCGGCGTGTAGTCATCGACCAGTCCGTAGACATGCGGATCATCCACGCCGTAGCGCGCCTGCAACAGCGCGACGAGATCGGTGGCGGGTGTACCGAAGGCGAACGGGTCGTCACCAGTGGTGTGGGCGAGCAGGATCAACCACGCGAGACGACCGGCGACATCGGAGGTTCCACCGGTGACGTAGTCGGTGATGTGGGAACGGATGTAGCCCATCGCACGGCCGAGTGCGACCGGTTGCGTTCCCGCGGGTGCGAGAGCCAGTGCGACGTTCACCGACCAATCGACCGATGGAGTCGACGTGTAGGGATTGATCACCGAACCATCGGGTTCGATCTGGGCGGCCAACCACGCCGCAGTGCTGACTGCTGCGGGGGACGGCGAAGCCGCCGCTCCCCCGGCTCCGGGAACCACGAGCGCAGCGACGGCGAGCGCCATGACCACGGCGAAGGATCGGAGTGCGGTGCGTGCGTTCGTCATGTGGTCCCCGGTGATCTCCTCGGACCCGACCGGCCCCGAGGGTGACCGACGACGACGATGCCGAGCACCGGTTCGACGAGGCACATTCGGGCTCGGCACCGCAGTCCTCGACGGTGTGTGGTGAGCTCGGTCGCTGGTTCGGTGATCCGACTCGCCGCCCCGGTCGCCCGGGATGACACACGGTTGCGGGACAGCCCCGGATTCGCACCGGGTTCCCCTCACCAACGTCCTTCGCCGACAAGACAACCATCGAAGCGGCGTTGCGTCAAGCACCTCGCACTCGATGCAGTCGTAGGATCGCTCCACCACCGACGAGGAGGATCCCATGCCCCGACTCATGGAAGAGCCCGACGACACGCTCGTCCACGGCGATCACAAGCCGATCCCCTACGCGTTCCCCGAGTTCTCATCGTTCGAGGAGGAGCGACTGCACCGCAAGCAGCGACTCGCCGCAGCCTTCCGCCTGTTCGGTCGCTTCGGTTTCGGCGAAGGAGTTGCGGGTCACATCACCGTGCGCGATCCCGAGTTCCCCGATCGCTTCTGGCTGAACCCGTTCGGCGTCGACTTCCGACTCATCCGTGTGAGCGATCTCGTGTGCGTCGATCACGAGGGACACATCGTGCATGGCGACTACGCAATCAACCAGGCGGCGTTCGCGATCCATTCGCAGGTGCATGCCCAACGACCCGACGTCATCGCTGCCGCCCACTCGCACTCGGTCTACGGCAAGGCGTTCTCTTCGCTCGGCATCGAGCTCTCACCGATCACCCAGGACAGCTGCGCGTTCTACGGGGATCACGTGTTGTTCGACGACTTCACGGGTGTCGTGCTCGACGAATCCGAGGGTCTGCGCATCGCGCAGGGACTCGGCGACAAGAAGGCCGCGATCCTCCGCAACCACGGCCTGCTCACCGTCGGCCACTCCGTCGACGAGGCCGCGTGGTGGTTCATCACGATGGAGCGCACCTGCCAGGCCCAGCTGCTGGCGATGGCCGCGGGCGAGCCGGTGCTCATCTCACCCGAGGCTGCCGAACTGACGCACAAGGAGGTGGGTGGCCACTTCGCCGGCTGGTTCTCGTTCCAGCCGCTGCATTCGGTCATCCTCCGCGACGAACCCGACCTTCTGGAGTAGGTTCGCCCCACAACTGAACGCCGTCCACGGACTGCGGGAGAGACCGGCTCGCCGGCGCCGAAGGAGCAACCCCCCGGGAAACTCTCAGGTACCCGTACCGCAGTCCCAGGCGACTCTGGAGAGTGATGCTCCGACCGGGATGCCTCGGCCGGGTGTCCACCGACGGGGAAAGCGGGCCCGCCCGCGAAGCTCTCAGGTTCCACGACAGAGCGGGGTCACGATGCGCCATCGGCGCGCGGAGGACCCATGGAGCTGCACTCATCGGAACCGCGAGCACTCGACCCGTTCGACAGCTCGCTCGAAGTACTCACCCAACCCGACGCGTTCGTCGCTCGCCACATCGGACCCGATTCCGACGAGTTGCGCCGCATGTTGGCCGTGATCGGTGTCACCTCCGCCGATGAACTCATCGACGCTGTCGTTCCGGCATCGATCCGCTCGACCACTCCCCTCGCCGTGCCCGCTCCCATCGACGAGGCCACCGCGCTCGCCCGATTGCGTCAGCTGGCCGATCGCAATGAGGTGCGCACGTCATTGATCGGAACCGGGTGGTACGACACCGTCACTCCCCCGGTGTTGCGGCGCAACGTGCTCGAGAATCCCGGCTGGTACACCGCCTACACGCCGTATCAGCCGGAGATCTCGCAGGGTCGCCTCGAGGTGCTCCTGATGTTCCAGACCATGGTGTGCGAGCTCACGGGCATGGACATCGCGAACGCCTCGATGCTCGACGAGTCGACGGCGGCGGCCGAGGCGATGACGTTGCTGCATCGGGCGAGCGGTGACGCCGGCGACCGCTTCGTCATCGACTCCGACACCCACCCACAGACCATCGCCGTGATCGAGACCCGTGCGGAACCGCTCGGCATCATCGTCGACGTGCGCGACGCGTCGGGCTCACTGCCCGACGACACGTTCGGAGTGCTCCTCTCGCATCCCGGTTCGTCGGGCGCGGTGCGCGAGATCGCACCCGCGATCGATGCGGCGCACGCTGCTGGCGCACTCGTATGCGTCGCCACCGACCTGTTGGCGTGCTGCCTGCTCACCCCCCCGGGCGAACTCGGCGCCGATGCCGTCGTCGGTTCGGCCCAACGCTTCGGCGTCCCACTCGGATTCGGCGGCCCCAATGCCGGGTTCCTCGCAACGCGAGACGCTCATAGGCGCTCACTGCCCGGTCGCCTCGTCGGTGTCTCGGTCGACTCCGCCGGTCGGCCCGCCCACCGCCTGGCGCTACAGACCCGAGAGCAGCACATCCGCCGCGAGCGCGCGACCTCGAACATCTGCACCGCACAGGTGCTGCTCGCGGTCATGGCGGCGCTCTACGCGGCGTGGCATGGCCCCGGCGGGCTGCGACGCATCGCGGCACGCGTGCACGCGCTCACCACCAAACTCGCCCGATCGCTCGAGGCCGCCGGTTTCGAGATCGCCAACGAGTCGTGGTTCGACACACTCACCGTCAGCGTTCCCGGACGTGCGGCCGTGATCGTCGAGTCGGCGGCGGCAGCCGGGATCGACCTCCGTCTCGTCGACGCCGATCGCGTAGGGCTCAGCCTCGACGAGACCTCGACGATCGACACGATCACTCGGCTCCTCGCCTCTCTCGACGCCGCCGTCGCCGACCTACCGGCACCCTCTCCCATCCCGGCCGCGCTGCGTCGGTCGAGCGACTTCCTCACCCATCCCAACTTCAGCCTCTACCGGAGCGAGACCGACATGGTTCGCTTCCTGCGTCGTCTTGCCGATGTCGACCTCGCGCTCGATCGCACGATGATCCCGTTGGGTTCATGCACGATGAAGCTCAACGCCGCAGCCGAGATGGAGCCGATCACCTGGTCGTCGTTCGCCGGCATCCATCCGTATGCCCCCGCTCCCACCCGCACCGGCTACCGCGAGTTGATCGACGACCTCGAGCGTTGGCTCGCCGACATCACGGGCTACGACGCCGTGTCGTTGCAGCCGAATGCGGGATCACAGGGCGAACTGGCCGGACTCCTCGCCATCCGGGCCTGGCATCTCTCCCGTGGTGACGAGTCGCGCGACGTCTGCCTCATCCCCGAGTCGGCACACGGCACCAACGCCGCGAGCGCCGCCATGGCCGGAATGCGCGTGGTCGTGGTGATGTGCGACGCCGATGGCAACGTCGACATCGACGACCTGCGCGCTCGCATCGATGAACACTCCGGCTCGATCGCCGCGCTGATGGTCACCTACCCCTCCACCCACGGTGTGTTCGAGGAGGCCATCGGCGAGGTGTGTGCTGCGGTGCATGACGCCGGCGGTCAGGTGTACCTCGATGGCGCCAACCTCAACGCCCTCGTCGGTCTGGCCCGTCCCGGCCGCTTCGGTGCCGATGTGAGCCACCTCAACCTCCACAAGACCTTCTGCATCCCTCATGGCGGGGGAGGTCCCGGTGTCGGCCCCGTGGCGGTCCGCGCCCATCTCGCGCCGTTCCTGCCGACCCATCCCCTCATCGCCGATGCCGGCCCGGCACGCGCTCCGGGCGATGGGAGCGGTCCCATCGTCGGCCCCGTCTCAGCGGCACCCTTCGGATCGGCGGGCATCCTGCCCATCCCGTGGATGTACATCTCGATGATGGGTCCGGAAGGGCTCACCGACGCGACGACGATGGCCATCGTCAACGCCAACTACATCGCTCGTCGTCTCGCCGGTGCGTATCCGATCCTCTACGTGGGTCGCAATGGATTCGTCGCCCACGAATGCATCCTCGACCTTCGTCCGATCACCAAGGAGACGGGCGTGACGGTCGACGATGTGGCCAAGCGCCTCATCGACTACGGGTTCCACGCTCCGACGATGTCGTTCCCCGTCGCTGGCACACTCATGGTCGAGAGCACCGAGAGCGAGAGCCTGGTCGAGCTCGATCGCTTCTGCGACGCGATGCTGTCGATCCGCTCCGAGATCGATCGGGTGGCCGCCGGGGAGTGGCCCGCCGACGACAATCCGCTCCACAATGCTCCGCACGTGTGCGCCGATGTGACCGCGACCGAGTGGACCCACCCCTATTCGCGAGAACTCGCAGCGTGGCCATCGGGTCGCACCTCGGGCAAGTACTGGCCACCGGTCAGTCGCATCGACGGCGCCTACGGCGACCGCAATGTCGTCTGCTCGTGCCCGCCGATCTCGGCCTACGCCCAGTAGCGAAGATCTCCCGACGCGCTACTTCACGAATGGAAGCGCCACGACCGTGGCGTCGAGCGCAGTACCGCGCACATCGATCGTCAGTCGGTCACCGATCTCGACATCGGGAGCGACGAACGCCAGCGCAATGCCATGCCCGAGTTCCGGTGAGAAGTTGCCGCTCGTCACCGCACCGATGGTGACGCCATCGCGCAGCACGACCGAACCCTCGCGAGCGGGTCGCCGACCCTCGGTAGCCAGTCCGCGCAGCCTGCGAGCGATGCCGCGTTCACGTTCGGCCACGAGTGCCTGCTTGCCGGCGAACTCGGTGTCCCATCCGACCACCCAACCGAGACCGGCCTGCAGCGGAGTGATGCCGGCGCCGAGCTCGTGACCGTGCAGTGGGAGGCCGGCCTCGAGCCTGA
>CAYVUO010000044.1:0-12555 GCA_964454715.1 uncultured Bifidobacterium sp.
CCCTCGGCATCGACGGAATGGTGCTGCCCTCGCCGAAGGAGACGGCCGATGCCACTGCTTGAGACCGTCGACGTCAAGGTCCGCTTCGGCGGCAACATCGCCCTCTCCGACGTTTCCATCTCGGTCGAGGCCGGTCATGTCACCGGTCTGATCGGGCCCAACGGCGCGGGCAAGACCACGCTGTTCAACTGCATCACCGGCCTGCAGCAGGTGAGTGGTGGCCGTGTGATCCTCGACGGCAAGGACGTCACGAAGGAACCTCCGCACAAACGCACGCGCATGGGCCTGGCTCGCACGTTCCAGCGCCTCGAGCTGTTCACTTCGTTGACCGTGCGCGAGAACGTGCTGGTCGCCGGTGAGATCCGCAATCGCTGGGGTGTGCGTTCCGGCCGCATCGATGCCAAGGCCGAATGTGCCCGCATCATCGAGATGGTCGGGCTCTCCGAAGTGGCCGATCGCGAGGTGGGGGAGATCCCGACCGGTCAGGCCCGCGTCGTCGAACTGGCCCGCGCGCTGATGATCCAGCCCAAGCTGCTGCTGCTCGACGAGCCTGCGTCCGGTCAGACCGAGGATGAGACCGAGGCGTTCGGCGAACTGCTCAAGCGTCTGGCCAAGGACGACGGCCTCGGCATCTGTCTCGTCGAGCACGACATGGATCTCGTCATGAAGGTGTGCGAGACCATCCACGTGCTCGACTTCGGTCGCATCATCGCCAGCGGTCCCGCCGATGTGGTGCGCACCGATCCCGCCGTCATCGACGCCTACCTCGGTGCCCCGGAGAGTGTGCAATGACCGAAGCAACTGACACTCCAGCGATCGAACTCGTCGACGTGCACGCCGCCTACGGCACCATCGAGGTGCTCCATGGCGTCGATCTCGTCGTTCCGCAGGGCTCGGTGGTCGCGCTGCTGGGCCCCAACGGCGCCGGCAAGTCGACGATCCTCAAGGTCTGCTCGGGTCTGCTCCAGCCGACCTCGGGTGAGGTGCGCCTCGTGGGACGCACCATCAACGGCGCCGCTCCCGACGAACTGGCCCGGCTCGGGATGTGCACGATCCCCGAGGGTCGGGGCATCTTCCCCAACCTCACCGTGCGGGAGAACCTCTGGATGGCCACGATGGCTGGGGTCTCGCTGTCGCAGGTCGAGGAGGTCGCGTATTCGCGCTTCCCCCGACTCGGTGAACGTCGCAAGCAGCTCGCCGGCACGATGTCGGGCGGCGAGCAGCAGATGTTGTCGATGGCGCGCGCACTCGCGGTCAACCCCGCCGTGCTGCTCCTCGACGAGTTGTCCATGGGACTGGCCCCGCTCGTCGTGGCCAACCTCTACGAGATCGTGGCTCAGGTCTCGAAGGAGGGAGTCTCGATCCTGGTGTCCGAGCAGTTCGCTCGGACGGTGTTGGGCATCGCCCAGTACGCCGCGATCGTGCTCCATGGTCAGGTGACCCGCGTCGGTACGCCTGCTGAGCTCGAAGATGAATTGTCCGCTGCCTACCTGGGCTCGTAGACCGGAGACACATGGAAACCACCAACCGCATCGAGCAGTTCAAGACCGATGTGAACGAGATGAACCTCAAGACGGGGAATGCCGGTCGCGAGAAGGCACTGCAGTCGATCGGCTTCCTGCTCATGGTCGCCGGCATCGTCATCGCGTTCCTCGGCTGGGTGTCGGCTCGCAACCAAGCCGCCGACATCGAGGTCACGACGCTGATCTGCCTCTGCATCGCCGGACTGTGCCTGTCGGTCACCGGTGCTGCGCTGTTCCTCCGCTACTCGATCGGTTCGATGCTCCGCATGTGGCTGCTCCGGCAGCTCTATGAGGGCCAGGCCAACACCGATCGCATCGTCGACGCGGTCAAGCGCTGATGGGCACTGTCGCCGTCACCGGTGCCGGTTCCGGCATCGGTGCTGCCACCGCCGAGCGTCTTCGCGCCGACGGCCACACCGTGATCGGTGTCGACCTGCGTGGCGCTGATGTCGAGGCCGACCTCGGCACGCCAGAGGGACGCGACGCCGCCATCGCCGCGATCACCGAACGCAGCGATGGCGTGCTCAACGGTCTCGTGCCGTGTGCGGGCATCTCCGGTCTGCCCGGCCGACCGGCGTCGCTGCTCGTGTCGGTCAACTACTTCGGCACGGTGCGGCTGCTCGAGGCACTGCGCCCGCTGCTCGTCGCCGGTGCACCGTCGGCCGCCGTCGCCATCAGTTCCAACTCGGTGACCTGTCAGCCCGGCTACTCGATGGACCTGGTCGAGGCCCTGTTGGCCGACGACGAGGACGCAGCCCGCGAGGTCGCCGATCGCGGCGACTCGATCATGGCCTATCCCGCATCGAAGCTGGCCGTCGCCCGTTGGGTGCGCACCCGCGCCACCACCGCCGACTGGGCCGGTTCCGGCGTCAACCTCAACGGCGTGATGCCGGGCATGGTGATGACGCCGATGGTGCAGGAGGGCTACGACGATCCCGTCATCCGCGAGGGCATGGAACAGTTCGCGGCGTCGATCCCGCTCGGTCGTCCTGGTCGACCGACCGAGATCGCCGGACTCCTCGCCTTCCTGTTGAGCGAGGACGCCCGCTTCTTCTGCGGTTCGCTCATCCTGTGCGACGGCGGAACCGAGGCGACCTACCGTCCCCTCGACTGGCCCGCTCGCTGGGAGCTTCCCGGAATGTGATCGTGTCGCCGCAAGGGCGACACGATCATCACATCTTCGAGAGTACGTCGCGCATGTTGGCGACCCACGCGTTGACATCGCCTTCGCGCGTGGTCGCCGTGCGAGCTTCACGCTCGCCGGTGAACGTGCGGAAGACGTCGGTGCCGAGCGAGTCGAGCAGGGCTTCCGCAACCTGCTCCGAGGTCGACGCCGTCGCGGGGTCGAGTGGGAACGGCGCGTTGTTGCCGGGCTTGTCGGTGCTGAACTCGCTGATCGTCGTTCCGGGGATGAACAGATGCGAGCGCACACCGGTGCCCGCGAGCTCGAGATAGAGGCCCTCGGCGAACATCTCGAGCGCTCCCTTCGTCGCCGAGTACGCGCTCACCCCGAACGCGGCTGAGTGCACACCCATCGACGACACGTTGACGATGTCGCCGTCGCCCTGTTCGAGCATGGCGGGGAGCACGGCCAGTGTGAGGCGCACCGGCGAGAAGTAGTTGATGCGCATGACATCCTCGACGTCATCGGGCGTCATCTGATCGGTGCGGCGACGCTTGGGGACGCCGGCATTGTTGATGAGCACGTCGATGCGTCCGCCCAGACCGGCGCGCACCATGACGGCAAGACCGTCGATGGCGTCGAGTTCGGAGAGGTCGGCCACCATCGCCGAGTGGCCGCGATCGGCGATGGCGGTGCACTGGTCGAGCACCTCACCGAGACGATCGGCACGTCGGGCCACGAGCGCCACCCGCGCACCACGCCGTGTGGCCTCGAGTGCGAGCGCAGCTCCGATGCCCGAGGACGCGCCGGTGATGACGACGTTGCGACCGTCGAGGCTGGTCATCGGCTCGGGTAGCGCTTGGCGAAGGCGTCGCGGAAGCCGTCGCGCCAGTGGACCTTGCACGGCCCGGTGAGGGACATGCGCCGAGTGTTGTCGGTGACCGATCCGCGCAACGTGCCGTCTATCGGCTTCGACTCGACCACAGGGTCGACGCCGGCGAGCTCACCGATGAACGCGCACCACTCCTGCACACTGACCGGCTCATCGCCGGCCCAGTTGACGATGGTGGGATGCGTCGCCGAAGCACCGTCGAGCAGTGCTTCGGCCTGCGCCGTGATGTCGTCGGTGTGGATCGGCATGTACATGCACGGGTCCCACCGGGTCGTCACCGGGTTTCCGGCCATGATGGCGTCCATCTGCATGATGGGGAGACCACCGGTGCCGTCGGGGCCGTACGACGCGTTCATGCGAGCGATCGTGACGGGAAGGTCGAACAGTCGAGCACAGGTGCGAGCCACGGCCTCCTGTGCGATCTTCGACATCGAATACGTCGGCGAGTGGGTGGAGTTCACGTCACCCAGCGGGTCGGTCTCGGGGAACACATGCCACGGATCGCCATCGGCCGGGGGCTTGTAGACCGAGTGGGTCGACATCACGAGCGCGGCCTTGGCCTTGCGACAGTGCTGCAGCAACAGGCCCGTGCCCTCGGCGTTGGCCCGGATCGCGAAGTCGTAGTCGAGCCCCGGGGTCTGCACCACGGCGAGATGCAGCACGTAGGTGAAGTCATCGGGCAGTTCGCTGAAGTCGGGATCGGCGAGGTCGATGGCGAGCGCCTTCACGCCCACCTCCTCGACCTGGGTGCGGGTTGCGGGATCGCCGAAGCGGGCGATGCCCCACACCTCATTGTCCTTGGCCAGGTCGCGAGCCATCGGGAACGCGATCTGACCGGCGGGGCCGGTGATGAGGATCTTCTCGTCCGACAGCATGCTCAGCCCTTCAGGTCGGGGAAGCAGGTCTCGCACATCTCGCGGAACCCGTCGCGCCAACTCACCTCGGGCGTCCAGCCGAGACCGAGCAACTTCGACGCGTCGACCGGGTTCGGCGGGATGCACTGCTCGCTCACGACGAGCGGGATCTCGACGCCAGTGAGCTTCGTGAGTTCGGCCGTCCAGTCCTCGATGCTCACCAGTTCGGGTGCGCACCAGTTGTAGATCGGCGGCGGCACATCGGCCTGTTCGAGCAGGTAGGGGAGCGACGACAGCATGTCGCGGTCGTGCAGGAAGCAGTGCGTGTTCGGTGCATCGGCGCTGATCGTGGTGGGGATGCCCATCTGTGCCAGCGTCACCATCATCTGCGGCCACCCGTGGGTCGGTCCGTAGGGCACGTCGAGGCGAGCGATCACTGCGGGAACACCGAAGCGACGCGATGCGTACTTGACAGCGGACTCCGCTGCGATCTTCGAGATCGAATAGGTGGCCATGAAGCCCATCGCCCGATGGTTGTCACCGAGTTCGTCGGTCTCCTTGTGCGACACGTGTCCATTGGGCTGGTACACGGCGCACGAGGAGCAATGGAAGAACGCCTTCACGCCCTTGACCCGCTCCATCAGGAACGCGACGCCCTCGGCATTGGCGGCCAGATCGCGATCGAAGTCGTTGGACTTGGCGACGGCCATGTTGATCACGTAGTCGAGCCCGTCGGGGACCTCGTCGAAGGTCGCGGTCTCGAGGTCGATCGTGATCGGCACGATGCCGTCGGCTTCGAAGGTCGCCTTCGCCGCAGGATCGGCGAAGCGAGAGGTGCCGAACACGGTGTTGCCGGCAGCGACCAGGTTTCGGGCGAGCGGCCCCGCGACCTGTCCGGTCACACCCGTCACGAGGATGCGCGCCCCCGTCAGCGGTGCCGGGCTCATCGGAGCTGATCCGTGAAGTCGTCGGTGCCGAAGTTCGTCTGCTGCCACGGACTCGTCCAGACATGGGTGGCGAGTCCACTCGCGTCGATCGCCTCACCGATCTTCGCGTAGCCCTTCTCCCAACCCTTCTCGGGATCGTGATCGAGGAAGTGCAGCTGCAGGAAGCGACGGGGACCTGCCGCGGGACGAACGACATCGGCGGGCGCATCATCGGCGAGCGGGATCACCGTTCCGCTGCCCACGAGATCCGGTCCCCACTTCTTCGTGAACGCCTTGGCCAACCAGTTGGTGCGGAACCAGTCGTCCCATTGGTCGTGGGTGACGCCCTCGTTCAGATCACCGGCCACGACCACGAGACCGGGATAGCCGTGGTCGAGTCCCAGTTCGATCGTGCAGCCCTTCGGATCGCGCTGTTCGCTCCAGCGCATGTCGTAGAGCAACGTGTGGATGTGGTCGCGCTCGGCGAACATGCGGCCCTCACGGTGCAGCATGTTCACGTTGTCGACGTTCCAGCGATTGCACTCGTCGTTCGTGCCCTTCTGCCACCAGTAGACGGCGAGGTACGAACCGGTCATGGGATCCGGCGTCATGTCGTTGGTGGCCGACGACCGCATCTTCTTGAGTCGCTTCGTGGCCACGAAGCGGTCACCGGCGAAGACGTTGGGTCCCACGAGGCACCCTGAATAGAAGTGGTCGTGCTCGTACCACCGGTTGTACGCCACCTCGTGGCCCGGATGAGGCTCGACCATCGTGAACAGGAACGTCCCGACCTTGACCGGGTAGTCCTTCTCGCTGAGTGCCATGTTCTCCCCCTGTGAGTCGGGCGTCACGTTACCCGGCCCTCCGGGCCCGGATTCCGGCCGGTGCCCCGGCCCGACGGTCGGCGTGCCACCGCTCCGGAGTCGACGGTCCCTACACTTCGGTCCGGGTCCCGGGGCGGAGGCCTGCGCCAGCGATGGCGTCCTCGCACGATCTCTGCAGCATGACGACCACTGCCCCCCGCCCCGCCGACGCCCAAGAGGCGAACGATCACCGACCCGGTGTCGGTTACATGCCTGCGCTCGACGGGCTGCGGGCGCTCGCGGTCATGGCCGTGGTGCTCTACCACGGCGACGCCTCGTCATTGCCGGGCGGGTTCCTCGGCGTCGAGGTCTTCTTCGTCATCAGCGGCTACCTCATCACCGCTCTGCTCATCGCCGAACGTGAGCGCACCGGTGGCACCGCGTATCTCGCCTTCTGGGCCCGACGTGCCCGTCGCCTGTTGCCCGCCCTGTTCGCGCTCGTCGCCGTCGTCGCCACGGTGTGGGTCGTGCTGCATCCCGACGAGGTCGCGCGTCTGCGCGGTGACATCGTCGCGTCGCTCGGCTACGTGACGAACTGGTACCAGATCGTCGTCCACCAGTCGTACTTCGAAGCGATGGGTCGACCCTCGCCGTTGCGTCACATGTGGTCGCTCGCGGTGGAGGAGCAGTTCTATCTCCTATGGCCGGTCGCGCTCGCCGGAATCTGGCGCATCACCCGCGGCCGTCGCGAGTCGATGGCGTGGATCACGCTCGCCCTCGCCGGAGCATCGACCGTGCTCGCCGTGGTGCTCTATCACCCCGGCATCGATCCGTCGCGCGTGTACTACGGCACCGACACGCGAGCCTCGGGCGTGCTCCTCGGCGCGGCGCTGGCGATGGTCGCGCCGCCGTGGTTGATGCGACGACGCGTCGCCCCTGGCGCGGTGCAGTCACTCACGATCATCGGCGCGGTCGGCCTCGCCGGTCTCGTGCTCATGATGTTGCAGACGACGGAGTTCTCCCCATTCACCTATCGCGGCGGATTCGTCGTCGTCGATCTGCTCACCCTCGCCGTCATCATCGCCCTCGTGCACCCTGCCCGCACCATCTGGGCGAAGGTGTTCGCGTTCGAACCCCTGCTGTGGATCGGACGTCGTTCCTATGGCATCTACCTCTGGCATTGGCCAGTGTTCGTGCTCACGCGCCCGAACGCTGACATTGCGCTCGACGGTTTGCCGCTGCTCGGGTTGCGCCTCGCGCTCACATTCGCCATCGCCGAGGTGTCCTACCGATTCGTCGAGATGCCGGTGCGCGATGGCGTGCTGTCTCGTTGGTGGGCGCGTCGTTCCGAACCCGATGGCCTGCTGCCTGCGCGCTGGCGTCGTCCTGCGCTCGTCGGTGCAGCCGGGTTCGCCGCGGTCGCGCTGATGGTCGCGCTCGCCACGCCTCCGGCATCGACGATCTCGGGAGTCGACCTCGCCGGTGTCGTCACCGACGATCTCGGCAATCTCATCGACGAGACGACCACGACCGCGCCGCCCACGACGGTTGCGCCCACGACGGTGCCCACCACGCTCGCGGTGGCACCGCCCACGACGAAGGCGCCGACCACCACTGCTCCAGCGGCCACGGGACGCGGTAGCTCCACCATCGCGATCGGCGACTCGATCCTCCTCGGCGCGCGCGAAGCCGTGCGTTCGGCCCTTCCTGGCATCACGGTCAATGCCGAGGTCGGTCGTCAGTTCACTGCGCTGCCTAGCCTCGTACGGTCGTTGTCCTCGGCCGGGGCGCTGCGTTCGAACGTCGTGATCCATCTCGGTACGAACGGACCACCCACCGACGCCGATCTCAAGAAGGCGCTCGACGCACTGGCCGGAGTGCGCAGGGTGGTACTGGTCAACACTGCGGTCGATCGCTGGTGGCAGGACCAGGCGAACTCCAGCATCGCAAGAGCTGCTGCGGGCCGATCCAACGTCGTCGTGGCGAATTGGCGCGCGATCACCAACGGTCGCCCCGACTACTTCGTGAGCGACGGAGTGCACCTGACGCCTGCGGGCGCGGCCGCCTACGCCGGGATGATCGCCAGTTCCATCGGTTGATGGTTCGGCGGCCCGGCTGCGTGGTCGTCAGCGGGTGAGCAGCGGCGCGACCTGCGCGCCGAAGGCCTCGACCTGCTCGGCGTACTGACCGGCGTCGTCGCAGTCGAACTTCACCTGCAGCTGGTTCACCTCGGCCGGTGCGTCGGCGAGGATGGCCTCGGCGATCTGCTCGGGCGAACCGGAGATGCAGGGCTGACGGCGTTCGCTCGATGGCGTGCCCACGAACACGTAGGGGATCACGACATGACCGACCGCGAGGGGTCGATCCGAGAGACCGAGCGATTCGCGGGTCGACAGCAGCAGGTCGAGCCCCTCTCGGGTGGCGGGACCCTGGGGCAGCCACCCGTCGTAGCGGGCGGCGCGGCGGATGGCCGGCTTCGACGAGCCACCGATCCAGATCGGGGGGCGCGGCGACTGCGCGGGGCGGGGAAGCGCTCCCATGTCGCCGACGTACTCGTTCTCGAGTGCGAGCGCGAACTCGACGAGGTGCTCGTCGGTGAGGCGGCCGCGATCGGCGAACGAAACGCCGAGCACATCGAACTCGGCCTCGACATGGCCGGCGCCGATGCCGGCGATGGCCCGACCGCCGGAGAGGTGATCGAGTGTCTCGAAGCCCTTGGCGGCGACGAGCGGATGGCGGTAGGCGAGGATGTAGACGTGGCTCAGCAGCGCGACGTTGGTCGTTGCCGACGCGAGCCAACCGAGGGTGGTGAGGCAGTCCTGCCACCACAGACCCATCGCCGAGGCCTTGTCGCGCGGGATGGCGATGTGGTCGCACACCGCGACGTAGAGCGCGCCGGCCCGATCAGCGGCCTGCGCGATGCGCAGCAGGTCGGCCGGTGTGGCGCTCGGTTCCCACTTCGCGGCGTAGAGCGAGCTCTGTGACTGCACGGGCAGCTGCGTGCCCCAGGTGATGGTGCCCTTCGGGATCTCGATCATGTCGGAACCC
Organism: uncultured Bifidobacterium sp.; assembly: GCA_964454715.1. GTDB lineage: Bacteria > Actinomycetota > Acidimicrobiia > Acidimicrobiales > Acidimicrobilacustridaceae > Acidimicrobilacustris. Next base: position 9,170 of record CAYVUO010000044.1, read on the forward strand.
TAGTCAGAGTCCGAGGAACGATCCGCCGTCGCACACGATGGTCTGACCCGACACATACCCGGCATCGCGCCCCGCGAGGAACGACGCCACGCCGCCGATGTCGAGCGTCGGATCACCGATGCGACCGAGCGGAGTGCGGGCTTCGATGGCGCCGCGCAATGTCGGCACCTGCGCGAATGCGCCGGCGAGCGCGGGAGTCTCCGCCACCGGCGCGATGCAGTTCACGGTGATGCCATGGGGGCCCCACTCGCGCGCGAGTGACTTGGCGATGGCGCGTTGTGCCGCCTTCGATGGTGAGTAGAGGGGGATGTTGGCACTGCCCTCGACGCCCGATGGTGAGGTGAGCAGGATCAGTCGTCCCTGGTCACTGGCCCGCAGATGGGGGAATGCGAGTTGTGCGCACCAGAACGACGCCCATGCCGACGTGCGCGACATCTGGAACCACGCATCGGCGGGAGTCTGCTCGAGTCGGCTCGCGGTGCCGCCGGCGAACGCGTTGTGCACGACGATGTCGAGACGACCGTGCGCGCGCACCGTCGCATCGATGCAGTCGGCGATCGAGGCGCGCGTCGTGACGTCGGTGACGACGCATTCGGCCGAGTCACCCGCATCGCGGATCAGTTGTGTCGCCGGTTCCCCCGTCTCGGCGCGGCGGGCGGCGATGACGACATGCGCGCCATCGGAGGCGAGACGGTTGGCGATGCCCTGACCGACGCCCTGACCGGCTCCGGTGACGATGGCGACGCGTCCGGCGAGGGGTCGGTTCACATCCACAGTCCACCGTCCACGGTCAGGAGCTGCCCACCGATGTTGCGGGCTGCGGGCGAGCAGAGGAACTCGAGCACGGGGCCGGGCTCGGAGTCGGGGAGCGCGGGCGTGGCGATCGAGACGGGCCCGGCGATCGCCGCATCGGCGAGTGCGAGGTCGGGGGAGAACGCCAGCACGTTGACGCCGATGCCCTCGGCGCCCCATTGGCGTGCCGTGGACTTGGCCAGGATGTGCACGCCCTCGGCCGCCGCCGCCCAGTGTGAGTAGTGGTCGCCACCGGCGAGCCCGGTGGTGGGGACGGTGAGCACGATCGATCCGCCGGTGCCGGCGAACACCTCGCGGGCCTCGGTGCAACAGGCGACCGCAGCATCCATCGTCCGCTGCCATGAACGGTCGAAGTCGTCGTCGGTCAGGTCCTCGATGGCCACGGGCACCATGGCCGCCGGATCCCACGGTGCGAACACCGCCGCCTCGTAGGGCCCGGTCGCCACGACCTCGTGACCGCGTGCGACGAGCGCAGCGGCGAAGTCATCGGCCACCGGTCCGTCGCCATGGATTCGGATGCGCATGGATCCCCTCCCCGCCGCGACTCACCCCGAGACGCGACCGGCCCAGTGAATCACGTCTCCGATCGTGTGGCATCCGGCACGTGGGACTATCGTCACCGGACATGGAGATCGGATACACCACAGAACAGGAAGCACTCCGCCAGGAGCTCCGCTCGTACTACGAGCGCCTCCTCGATGACGAGACCGTCGAGGCGCTGTCGCACTCGCACGGCATCGGTCAGGCCACCAAGGACGTCTGGAAGCAGATGTGTTCCGATGGCTGGGCCGGCATCGGTTGGCCCAAGGAGTACGGCGGTCAGGCCCGCGGTCCCATCGATCAGTTCGTCTTCTTCGACGAGTCGATGCGTGCCGGTGCACCGGTGCCGATGCTGACGCTCAACACCGTCGGCCCGACGATCATGAACTACGGCACCGACTGGCAGAAGGAGTTCTTCCTCCCGAAGATCCTCGCCGGCGACATCCACTTCTGCATCGGCTACTCCGAGCCGGGCGCAGGCACCGACCTCGCCGCGCTGCAGACCCGGGCCGTGCGCGATGGCGATGAGTACGTCATCAACGGTCAGAAGATGTGGACCTCGCTCGCTGGTGGCGCCGACTACTGCTGGCTCGCGGTGCGCACCGATCCCGAGGCGAAGAAGCACAAGGGCATCTCGGTGATCATCGTCCCGATGGACACGCCCGGCATCACCATCCAGCCGCTGCGTCTCATGGGTGAGCACGACATCAACGCCACCTACTTCGACGATGTGCGCGTTCCCGCCAAGTACCTCGTCGGCGAGGAGAACGGTGGCTGGGGCCTCATCACCAACCAGCTCAACCACGAGCGCGTCACGCTGTGCTCGAGTGGCATGCCCGAGCGTCATCTCGCCAACGTGCGGGAGTGGGCGCAGAACACGCTGCTGCCCGACGGTCGTCGCGTGATCGATCAGGAATGGGTGCAGCTCAACCTCGCTCGCGTGCACGCGCGACTCGAGTACCTGCGTCTGGCCAACTGGAAGGTCGCGTGGTCGGCCGACCGCGAGAAGCTGCACCCCGCCGACGCGTCGAGCGTCAAGGTGTTCGGCACCGAGTTCTACCTCGACTCGTACCAGTTGCTGATGGAGGTGCTCGGACCGCGCGCCTACCTCGATGCCGACTCCCCGGAGTCGATCCTGCGCTCGCAGCTCGAGGCCGGCATCCGCGGCACGATCATCCTCACGTTCGGCGGTGGCACCAACGAGCTGCAGCGTGACCTCATCGCCATGTTCGGCCTGGGCTTCCCTCGCTCGGCCCGCTGATCGGAAGGTACTTCGATGGATTTCTCACTCACTCCCGATCAGGAGGAACTGCGCGGCCTCGTGTCACGCGTCCTCGCCGACCGTTGCACCATGGAACGCCTCAAGGAGGTCGAGTCCGGTTCGGGCGTCGATCTCGAACTGTGGCGTGAACTGGCCGAACTCGGCATCGTCGGCATCGCCATGCCCGAGGCCGATGGCGGCGCCGGTCTCGGCTGGACCGAGATCGCCGTCGTGCTCGAGGAGGTCGGACGCCACGTCGCCCCGGTGCCGGCCCTGCCGGTGATGGCGATGGCCGCACCGTTCCTCGCCGAGCATGCGCCGAAGCACCTCGCTGGTCTTGCCAGTGGCGACCGCATCGTCACCGTGGCGCTGCACGACCTCGTCGGCGATGTGCACTCGCCGTCGCTCGTCGCCACCGGTGGGGTGCTCGAGGGTGTCAAGACCAACGTTCCGTTCGGCACCGTCGCCGATGCGTTCATCGTGTCGGCCGTCGATGGCGTCTACTACGTCGAGGCCGGTGCATCCGGCCTCACGGTCGAGCGTCAGAACACCACCGACTCGATCCCCGACGCCAAGGTCACGTTCAACGGCACGCCGGCCGAGCGCATCGCCGGCCCCGAGGCACTCGACCGTCTCATCCAGTACGGATGGACGGGTCAGTCGCTGCAGATGAGCGGGGTCACGTCGAAGGCCGTGGCGATCATGGCCGAGTACGTCAAGGAGCGCGTGCAGTTCGATCGACAGATCGCCACGTTCCAGGCCGTCGCCCAGC
>CAYVUO010000045.1:0-12394 GCA_964454715.1 uncultured Bifidobacterium sp.
CGTTCTCTCCCCAACACGCGATCGCCGTCGTGGAATCGATGGCGCAGGAGTGTGTGCGGCCACTTGCCACCTGGAGGAAGCCGGTTCCTGCGGGAGGAGTCGCCTGTCCAGCCCAGTTGGCGCCCCAGCACGCGAGTGCGGTCGTGGAATCGATGGCACACGAGTGGTAGTCGCCCGATGCGACCTGGAGGAAGCCCGCACCCGTCGGTGTGTTGGCGACGACTCCGCTGCCGGATTGCGGACCGGCCACATAGGTGTCGGCACCCCAACAGGTGATCGCCCCGACCGAATTGAGCGCGCAGTTGAAGAACGCACCGGCAGTGATGGCGATGAACGTGGAACCAGCGGGTGGCGTGGCCTGATTCGTGGTGTAGGGGGCGAACGGCGCGAGGTTCGAACCCCAGCACGCGATCGAGTGCGTGGCGAGCAGACCGCACGCGTCGTACCGGCCCGCTGCCACGTCGACGTACTCACCGCTCGGCGCTCCGAGCTGACCGTCGGAGTTGCTGCCCCAACAGACGATGGCGGAGTTGGGCGCGATCGCGCAGGCGAACTCCTTGCCGGCCGTGACCGACGAAGGAGGCGGGAGGACCGAAGCCGTTGCGCCGGCGGGCGGCGCTGATGGAAGCAGGATGGTGATGGCGACAACGAGAGCGAGGGAGGCGAGGATCGCTCGTCCCGTCCGCCTGGGACGTGTTCGGATCATGTCGGGAACCTACCCGAGGTGGTTCCGAGGCGCTCCTTGCCATGGAGATCCTCGGCTCTTCCGCGACCGGCTCGCCCTCAGTGGCGCACCCACACCGTCGAGCCCTCCTCGTCGAACACCTTGTCGTAGTGGTCGGCGAGCCATGCGTAGGTGTCGGGGCTCCACGCGAACTGGGCGCCCATCGGGTCGCGCAGCGCCACGGTCGGGCAGTCCGAGATGGCGTCGCGCAAGGAGGCCTGTGCTTCGGGGCTGCGCAGCACGACCAGAGCGTCTCGGCTCACATCGCGGTTCCGGTAGAGCAACTCACCGAACGGGTCGACGAGCGGTCGGCTCGCTCCGTCCTGGGGCAGCACATCCTGCATCAGTGCGATGTGGCCGAGGTCGACGAAGACGCACCCGCGTGATTCGGCATCGTGGATCTGTCGCTCGAACGCGACGTTCACGGGAGCGACGGGGGACAGATAGGTCGACTTCAGCTGCGCTGCGCACACGCCGATGGCCAGCGCGCTCGCGACGTACACCGTGAGGTGCGACACACGGACGCGATCGCACGCGCTCGACAGCAGCACCCCGAGCGCGATCACGAGTCCGGGCGCCGCGAGCACGGGGTACTGGCTGTAGAAGCTCGGTCCGACGAGGAACGCGACCGTGGGAACGACGGCCACCACCGACCACGTGATGGCGGCGGCCGAGCGCAGTGCGATCAGTCGAACGACCGCGAGCAGCGTGATGATGGTGGCGATCACGATGAACCACATCGGCAACGTGGAGTGACTGCCCAGTGGCCCCCAACTGGAGAATGCGCCGAGTCGTGTCGAGAGCAGGTCGATGTTGCCCGGCAACTTGGCTCCGTTCGGTCTGGTGATCTGGAAGAGCACCGATTGCCGCAGGTACGCGCCAGGCCCGGCGATGAGGACGAACGGCAACGAGATCAGCAGTGCGGTGGCCACCGCGGCGATGATCGTGCGCGCCAGATCGTGCAGGCGATCGCGCTCCACGGCGACGACTCCCACGATGAGCGCCAACACGAACACGGCGCCAGTGACCTTGATGGTTGCCGCGAGCCCGAGCAGCACTCCGGCACCGATGAGTGCTCGAGGCGATCGTCGCTCGAGGAACACCATCGCGCCGCCCACTCCGGCCGCGACCATGAACGGCTCGAGCATCACGCGTCCCTCGGCGATGATCGCGGCGAGCATCGTGGCGTAGAGCGCCGATGCGCAGATCGCCGCGGCCCGTCCACCGAGTCGGCGAGCGGCGAAGTAGAGCAACCATGTGGTGATCGCGCCGCACAGCGCGGCGGCGATGCGGGCGGCGAGGAACGCGGTCTCGGTGCCGAACAGGCCGGCGAGCGCGCCGGTGAACGGCGTGAGCACGACGATCGAACCCGCCGGTTGGATGAACACGAAGTCGCGATAGGGCATCACGCCCGTGGTGAACCACCGTGATGCACTGAAGTAGACGCCTTCGTCGTAGTCGCCCGTGGCGAGGATGGTGTTGCGCAGTTCGGCGGCGATGCGCAGCACGAAGGCGACCAGCGCGATCGCCGACGCGATCGTCGCGTCGGTGGAGGGACGCTTCAGGGTCAGAGTTCGTCGGTCCGGTTCGGTTCGGGCGGGAACTGCACGTCGCCGGCGATGCGCAGGGGTAGCACGTCGAACTCGCCCTGCACACCCTTCACGCTGACGCGGCGGGGTTCGCCGACGACCACCCAGTCGGGTACGCCGGCCAGCGCCGAAGGATGGATGAGCAGCTCGCCCTCGTCGGCGAGATCGCAGAGTCGCGCCGCCATGTTGACGGGACGCCCGATGTAGTCGTCGCCGTCGAACAACAGCGCCTTGCCGCTGGCCACACCCGATCGCAACTGGATCGCGCTCTCGTAGGCGTGGAACCGGCCATTGAGCTCGGCGACGGTGGCGACGATCGGGCCCGGACGCACGCCGACGAGGAGCACGCCGTCACCCAACCACTTGGCGACTCGGGTACCGCGTCGACCGGCGACCTCCTTGACCGCCGAGCGGAAGATCTCGAGTGCGCGCACCGCACGGCGCGGGCCCTGACGATCGGTGAGCGAGGTGAATCCGCAGATGTCGATGAAGGCGAACGTGCGCTCGAGCTCGATCGGTCCGCCGGTCGGGGGCAGGCTCTCGGGACGTTCGGTGCCGATGCCCGTGGCCGGAGCACGAGTGTCGGACTCGAGCTCGGAGTGGGCGGAATCGGTGGAGATGGCGTCGGGCATGGTGCTGCGAGGATGCCACGGATCGGACGGTTCCGCCCGCACCTTTCGGGGTCAGATGCGGCGGGGCCGGCCCAACGCCTCCTGGGTCGCAGTGGCCACATGGCGGCCCTGGCGGTCGAACACCCGGCAGATCGACAGGCCTCGGGCGTCGGCCATCACCTGGCCCTCGAGCACGAAGCAATGCCACTCGTCGACCCGCACCGGGCGGTGGAACCACATGGCGTGGTCGAGGCTGGCCGTCATCAACCGCTCGAAGTCGCCGATGAGGCTGTGGCCCGTGAGCGCGGCGCCGAGCAGATGTTCGTCCGAGAGGTACGCGAGCGCGCACGAGTTCATCACGGCGTCATCGCCGAAGGACTCGTTGGCGCGCATCCAGGCGAATTGCGCCATGCCGTGGTCATCGCGCACGGCGCGGGTGTCGAAGAACAGCGGTGTGTCGTCGCGTTCGAGATCATCGGGGCCGGGTGCGTTCTCGGGAAGCGTCGCGCCCTCGCGCTCCTCACTCGGTTCGGGCGCGTGGAAGCTGGCGATCATCGTGAGGATCGCCACGCCCGATTGCTCGACGATCACCTGACGGGTCGAGAACGAACGACCGTCGCGCACGCGATCGACACGAAGATCCACCGGTGCCGCCTCGTCACCTTGACGGATGTAGTAGGCGTGGAACGAGTGCGGCGTCTGCGACGCGTCGACGGTCTCGCACGCGGCCCGCAGCGCCTGAGCGATCGCCTGGCCGCCGTAGATGCGACCCCAACCGGTGTGCGCGCTCGGAGCGCGGAATCGATCGGGTCCGATGACGTCGAGCGTGAGCAATGACGTGAGGTCGTTGGCCAGTGGTGCGGTCACGCGGAGTCCTTGGTGGGCGCGATACGGGAGGGAGCGCGGCGATGGTAGGGGCGCAGGGCCGCGCATCCCCCAATGGCTCGCGGCGCGACCGTAGCGTGGGGGCGCGTCGCACGAGAGTCGTGCGGACGCTTCGGAGGGTTGCCATGAAGATGGGGAAGAAGCTCCTGGTCGAGGCGATCGGGACGTTCTGGTTGGTGCTCGGCGGCTGTGGTTCTGCCGTGCTCGCCGCGAAGATCGGTGACGGCAAGGGTGGTCTGCAGTGGGGCATCGGCCTCGTCGGTGTGTCGCTGGCGTTCGGCCTCACGGTGTTGACGATGGCGTACGCCGTCGGACACATCTCGGGTGGTCACTTCAACCCGGCGGTGACGGTCGGTCTGTGGGTGTCGAAGCGGTTCCCGACGCGTGAGGTGCTGCCCTACGCGATCGTGCAGGTGATCGGCGCCATCCTCGCCGCGCTCACCATCTGGGCCATTGCGTCGGGTCGTGCCGGTTTCGACCTCAAGACCAACGGACTCGCAGCCAACGGGTACGGCGACCATTCGCCCGACGGCTTCAATCTCGCCGCCGGTCTCATCACCGAGATCGTCATGACGGCGGGCTTCCTGTTCGTCATCCTCGGTGCGACGGCCAAGAAGGCGGTCGGCGCCGCGGCACCAGTCGCGATCGGCCTCGCGCTCACGCTCATCCACCTCATCTCGATCCCGGTCACGAACACGTCGGTGAATCCGGCCCGTTCGACGGGCCCGGCCGTGGTGCAGGGTGGTTGGGCACTCGGTCAGCTGTGGTTGTTCTGGGTGGCACCGCTGGTCGGTGCCGTCATCGCTGGTGTCGTGTGGCGAGTGCTGAGCCCGTCGGATTCCGTGCTCGACGACGAGCCGGCCGAGGCGAAGGCCTACTAGGCCGCAGTTCAGGCGTGCACCCTGGGCAGACGGGCTGCCCAGGGTCGCGCGGCCTCGAGTTGGGCGGCGAGACGGATCAGCAGGTCGTCACGGCCGAACGGGGCGACGAACTGGATGCCCATCGGTAGGCCGTCGTCGCTCCACCACAACGGCAACGAGATCGCCGGCTGGCCGGTGACGTTGAACTGCGCCGTGTACTGCATGATCGACGTGACGCGGGTGAGGCCCTCGACGGGATCGCTCAGCCAACCGATCGGCGGCGGCGTGCCGTTGAGCACCGGCGTGCACAGGATGTCGAACCCGTTCGGGTCGAACTCGTCGTTCCACCACGTCGCCATGCGCCGCGACCATTCCTGCTGCCAATAGATCGCGTCGAGGTACCGCGGCGCGGTGAACGAGCGGCCGATCGCCGCGAACATGGCGTTGCGCTCCTCGACGTCGTCACTGGTGATCTCACGACCGAGTTCGCGTCCCCACGCGTCGAGGTCGTACGCGACGTGTGCAGCGACGACAGTCGTGAACGCGTCGGTGAATCGCGCGTCCTCCATGGCGACGGGATGCGAGTCCTCGACCCGATGGCCGAGACCCTCGAGCAGCGTCGCGGTGGCGCGCACGGCGTCGCGCAGTTCGGGTGACGGGTCGACACCGGGTAGCAGCGGATGATCGAGCACGCCGATTCGCAACGTGCCGGGATCGCGCCCGACCTCTGCTGTCAGTGGGCCGGGCAGCGCAGGCGCGGCATAGGGATCGCCCGGCATCGGTCCGCAGATCGCATCGAGGAGACCGGCGGTGTCGCGCACCGAGCGGCTGACCACGCCATTGGTGGTGGAACCGGCCCATGAATCACCGACGGCGGGGCCGAGGGGTACGCGTCCGCGAGTGGGCTTGAGTCCGACGAGCCCACATTCGCTGGCGGGGATGCGGATGGAGCCACCGCCGTCGCTGGCGTGTGCGGCCGGCACCATGCGCGCCGCCACCGCAGCACCGGAACCACCCGAGGAACCACCGGTCGAGTGGTCGGTGTTCCACGGATTGCGCGCTGCGCCATGCGACTCGGGTTCGGTGGTGATGGTGGTGCCGAACTCGGGAGTGTTGGTACGACCGACGAACACGACACCAGCGACGCGAAGACGTGAGACGACGTGGTCGTCGCGGTCCGACACATAGCCAGCAGCCTTGAGGAAGGCGGTGCCGGCGTGATGGGGATCGCCGAGGCTGCGCGTCTCGAGATCCTTCAGCAGGAACGGCACCCCACGGAACGGCCCATCGGGCAGCGGGCCCGTCGCTTCGGCGCGCGCCCGCTCGAACCGTTCGTGGATGACGGCGTTCAGTTGCGGGTTGGTGCGCTCGATGGCATCGATGGCGAGGTCGACGAGTTCGAGCGGTGTGGTGGCGTCGGTGCGCACGAGTTCGGCGAGTTCGGTTGCGTCGAGGTCTCGGTAGTCCATGTGGCGACGCTAACCGTCGCCATCGACGTGCGCTCGGGTGTCAGGCGGGCTGGCCGACGATGCCGCGGCCGTTCTTGACGTCGCGCTTCACGCCGTTCGGGTCCTTGGCCACCGAACCCATCACGAGCACCCACGGGATGCCGGCCGAGAACGACGCCGGCTTCTCGACCGTCGACGTGTCGGCGATCGTGTTGGGATCGAAGATGGTGATGTCGGCATCGGCGTCCATCTGCATGCGGCCCTTGCGGGCGAGCATCGGCACTCGTGCATCGAGTCGCTTGGCGGGGAGGATCGTGCACTTGGCCAGCGCTTCGGTGAGCGACAGCGCCTTGAGATCGCGGACGTAGGGGCCGAGCAGTCGGGCGAAGCAACCCGAACCGCGCGGGTGGTTGTTGTTCGACGATTCGGGGATGGCATCGGATCCCACCATCGACCACGGTGCCCTCACGGCCGTGAGCACGTCCTCCTGGGGGATGGCGTAGGCCACGACGAGCTTGTTCTGCGCCTGGTAGGTCTTGAACGACGCAGCGGTGAGACGCTCACTGCTGCCGGCCAACTGCAGGTCGTTGTAGGAGATGCGATAGCGCGACTGCCAGTCGCCGGCGAAGCGGGCCGAGCCGAGATAGGTGCCCCAGAACGTGTAGGGGTAGAAGCAACCGGTGATGTCGAGCCCCTCGTTGCGCGCTGCATCGATGCGCGAGATCGCCTCGGGCATCACATGGGTGGCCATCGAGGGGATATGGTCGATGTGCACCGACGCGCCACTCTCGCGTGCGACACGGATCGCTTCGTCGACGGCGTCGAGCGATGACTTGCCGGCCGGCTCGGGTGCCGAATAGCGCACGTGCGTGAACAATGGCATTCCGGTGCGTTGTGCGACCATGCCGAGACCCACGAATTCGTTGAAGTCGATCGACTGTGCGTACTCGGGATCGATCGCCACCCCGATGAAACCGTTCTGCAGTCCCTTCGCCAACTCGTCCTGCAGGCGCGAGACCTGTGACGTCGAGGCATTGCTGCGGATGCCGATCGAGTCGCGGAACCACTGATCGCTGAAGGCGCCGCCGTAGTGCACGGGCGGAGCATTCTTGCCCGTGTACGAGTTGAAGAAGCCCTTCGCATCGACCGGAGACTTGATGCCGTGCATGCCGAGGTTGGTCGTGACGCCGTCGCCGAGCTTGTACCAGACGCCGTACGAATTGGGTTCGTAGGAGAGGATGTCGATGAAGCCCGGTGCGACGACGAGGCCTGTGGCGTCGATGGTCTGCTTCCCGGTGAGCGGTTCGGTGCTGATGAGCGCGATGCGTTCGCCGAGGATGCCCACGTTGGCCATCTGGTCGTAGCCGGTGTCGGGATCGATCACGCGGCCGCCGGAGATGACGGTGTCGAAGGTGGTCGACGTCGGCGGGGCCTGGTAGCCGGGGTCGAGCTTCGGCGGTTGCATCCTCTTCGGCTCGGCCACCTTCACCGTGCCCGAGGAGTTCGACGAACCGCCGGCACATCCGGTTGCCACCGCAGCGGCGGCGACGAGACCTGCGCCACCGAGGGCGAGGAACGACCGACGTCCGAGCGTCGAGGGCTGGCGGGGGGCGTCCGGCACGTTGCAACGGTACCGGCGGGGGCCTCGTGGGAAGCGTCGCCCTAGCGGCGTTCTCCCACGTGGATGGCGATGCCTGCCGGCAGACCGGTGTCGGCCGAGGCCTCAGCGGACACCATGCCGACGGCATCGGCGGTGGTGGCGACTCGCGGAAGCATGGGGCGCCAGTCACGCTGAGGGTCGACCACCGCCAGCAGATCGGTGCGCCATTCGCGGGTCGAGCGATCGAGCAGCGCCGTTCCCACGGCGACGTGCGCGTCGATGGCGGGTTCGCCGCCCAGGCGCTCGACGATCCAACCCGATGGCACGGTGATCCGATGCATGGCGTTCCATGCATCTGGTTCGCTGCGGTGCAACCACGACAACAGCGCCACGGTCGAGCCGGGGAACGGGACGAGCCCGGCCGCTGCGCTCCAGGCGTCGGCGCCTCCGTCGAGATGCTTCACGAGCCAGTCGGCGTCGGCCTTCGACTCGTCGTGGGTTCCGGTGAGGCAGCGAACCACGGCACCGTCGGCATCGAGCACCACGAGACCCCCGGGTGGCTCGTGGCCGCCGACGATGACGGAGCGAAGCGCCTTGCCGTCGAGTCCGAACGGGGTCGAGCCGTCGACGGCCGTGCGGGTCGCACTGCGCAATGCACCCCACCATGCAGCGGGATCATCGAAGCCGACGGTGGCCACGCCCTCGCTCACCACCGCGTCGGTGGCGGTGTCGGTGACCGCTGCGGTGATGGCATCGGCGGACCATTCGATCGACAGCACGAGTGACATCCCAAGAGCCTGCCACGACGCGCGTACCGCGGTCGGGTCGGGGTCAGTCGTCGCCCACGAGCATCACCGTGGCCCAGATGCGGTCGAGGGTGTCGGCCGCGACGCGCTCGGACAGCACGGCGAGCGAGGTGGCGCGCGGTGTGATGTGGTCGAGTGCCCACCGAGCGAACATGCCGGTGTCCATCCATTCGATCGAGTCGACGGAGAGGTCGATCATGGGCACGCTGCCGAGCGCAGCGGACACGACGCGGAAGCGCTCCCAGTCGAGGTCGTGGCCGAGCGAACTCGTGCTCTCGGCGAGTCGTGCGGGTGTGATCCGCGCGTCGCCGAAGAGGGGATCGCAGGTGCTGGCGCCGGGGTGGAGCATGACGGCCCGTCGCCAGTCGAGCACGGGCTCGGTGACGGCATGTGCGGCGAGGATGTGGAGCCATGCGTCGGTGACGAACGTGGTCATGCTCGATGGCGGGGGATCGGTGGCGAGCCCGAGGGCTCGGCGGCAGAGGTCGGGCACGCGTCCGCTGGTGACGGACGACGTCGTCGTCAGCACCTCGCCATCGCGAACGAATGACGTCGTGCACGTGCCGTCGCGGAACTGCACGTGCCGCACCCGGCCCGAATGGGTCGGGCCGTCGATGACGGTGGAGCGGGCGAATGCCGGTGCGTCGACGCCCACGGCGATGGCGTCGGAGGGCGCGACCCAGCCGAGCAGTGAACGCACGGGGTCGTCGCCGTCGAGCCCGATGCAGTGGACGCGATCGGCATGCACGGTGAGACGTGCAGGGGCAGCGGGTGCAATCGAAGCGAGTGCGACGTCGATGCGTGCATCGAGTGCAGTGATGGTGGTCATGGCAGCCTCGTTTGGTCGTGGGACGAGGCGCCGATGGCGCGAGGGTCGGATGCTCGTGGTCGTGCGGATGGATCGCAAGGTGCGATCGGACCGCCAGCGATCAGAACAGGCGGCGTTGGGGAGCGAGGGCCAACAGTTCGCGCAGCACGCTGGCGGTGACGCGGGTGTCGGGGAGCGCTCGATGGGCATCGGGATGATCGATGCCGAGGTGGGCCGCACATTCGGCGAGGTTGTGGCGACGAAGATCGGGGAGCACCGTGCGAGCGAGCTCCAGCGTGCATAGGCCGGCGACGGGAGCAGGGTCGGCGTCGGCGCGAGCGAACTCGGCATCGAGGAACCCCGAGTCGAACGACAGGTTGTGGGCCACGACGAGGTGCCCGTCGAGGCGGCCGAGCACCTCGTCGACCATCGATGCGAACGTCGGTGCACCGATGAGGTCGTCGGCGGTGATGCCGTGGATGTGGGTGGGGCCGGGATCGCGATCGGGGTCGAACAACGACGACCATTCGTCGAGCACGGCGCCGTCGGCATCGCACCGCACGATGGCGAGCTCGATCACCCTGTCGTTGTGGGCCGAGAGGCCGGTGGTCTCGACGTCGATGACGGCGAACGGCCCATTGGCGCCAGTGGCCCACACCGAGTCGAGCCAGGTGGTGACGTCGACCCGATCGAACATGCTCATGACCGCACCCTAGGGCGAGGGTCTGACAGCGTCAGGACTCCATCGGTCCGTCGAGCAGTTCGGTCACGACGGCGGCGATCTCGCTGCGCTCGGAACGGGTGAGCGTGACGTGGCCGAAGATCGGATGACCGCGCAGCGCTTCGATCACCGTGACCACGCCGTCGTGGCGGCCGACGCGCAGGTTGTCGCGCTGGGCGACGTCATGGGTGAGCACCACACGGCTGCCCTCGCCGAGACGACTGAGCGCGGTGAGCAGCACGGGTCGTTCGAGGTTCTGTGCCTCGTCGATGATCACGAACGAGTCGGTGAGGCTGCGGCCACGGATGTGGGTGAGCGGCAGCACCTCGAGCAGTCCGCGGTGCACGACCTCGTCGATGACCTCGGGCCCGGTGATCGACTCGAGACCGTCGAGCACCGCGGCCATCCACGGGCTCATCTTGTCGAACTCGGAACCGGGCAGATAGCCGAGCTCCTGTCCACCCACGGCGTAGAGCGGTCGGAACACGATGACGCGCTTGTGGCTGCGTTGCTCGAGCACCGACTCGAGTCCGGCCGCGAGTGCGAGCACGCTCTTGCCGGTGCCGGCGGGGCCGCCGAGCGACACGATGCCGATCGACGGATCCGAGAGCAGGTCGATGGCGATGCGCTGTTCGGCCGAGCGACCGCGCACGTCGAAGAGTTGACCATCGCGACGCACCAGATGCAGTGCCTTGTCGGCGTGCACGCGGGCGAGTGCGGACTGCGAACCGGCATGGAGCACGACACCGGGGTGGCAGGGCAGATCGCGAGCGCGTTGGTCGTCGACGGAACCCTCGTCGAACAATTCGTCGATGAGTGCGCTCTCCACGTCGAGCTCGACCATGCCGGTCCACGACGTATCGCGCGCCAGCTCGTTGCGGTACTCGTCGGCGTCGAGCCCGACGATCGACGCCTTGAGACGCAGTGGGAGATCCTTGGTGACGACGGTGACGCGGTGTCCCTCGGCTGCGAGGTTGCGCGCAACGGCGAGGATGCGATGGTCGTTGGTGTCACCGGCGAGTGATGGCGGGAGCAACGAGACGTCCTGGTGGTTGATCTCGACCCGCAGCGTGCCGCCCTCGTCGTTGGCGACGATCGGATCGGTGAGCGATCCGTGCGCGACGCGCCAGTCCTCGAGCTGTCGCAACGCCTGGCGTGCCGACCAACCGAGTTCGGGGTGGTGACGCTTCGACTCGAGTTCGAGCACGACCACGACGGGCAGTACGACGTCGTGTTCGGCGAAGCGGGTCATCGCGCGTGGATCGGCCAGCAGCACCGAAGTGTCGAGCACGTACACGCGTCGGGACTGCTTCGGATTCATCGGCGCTCCGTTCTGGCACGAGGCGGTGGCTTTTGGTGTCCGTATCGAACACCGTGCGGGGGCGCGACTCGCGGATGCTCCGGCAGATGTCATCCGCCGTTCACGAACGGGTCAGAGTCGGTCGAGCAGCTTGAACGCCTCGGCCGCCTCGAGGCCGCCGGCCCGGCCCACGGCTCGGGCGTTCTCGATCACCCGATCGCGGAATCGGCTCCGCGAGTCGGCATCGGAGGGGTCGATGTCGTGGGTGGTGACGAACTGGCTCTCGTGCGCGAGGAGCGCCTCGACCTTGGTGTCGAGCGAAGACGAGATGTCCTCGAGGTGATCGGGTTCGTCGGCGTCGAACAACAGCACGGCGTCCACTCGGTGCGGGCCGAGACCGTGGTGTCCGAAGTAGAGGGGATCGCGCGCGGCGATCACGCCGTCGAGGGCCAGCCAACCGGTGGCTCGGTGATCGGGGTGCAGCAGATAGCGCTTCCACGGATCATGGGTGATGACGACCGAGGGCTGGATCGTGCGGATCCAGTAGGCGACCTGGTCTCGGATGTGGAGCGTGTTCTGCAGCTCGCCATCGGGATGGCCGAGGATGACGACCTTGCCGGTCGAGCCGAGACGTCGAGCTGCCTCCATCTGTTCGGCGCGTCGTTGTGTGGCCAGTGCTTCGGGATCGACCGAGGCGTCCCATGTGCCCTTCGAGCCATCGGTCAGCACGAGGTGGTTGATGGCGCATCCGGCGGCAGCCCAGCGGGCGAGCGTGCCGCCGCACTGGAACTCGGCGTCGTCGGGATGGGCGACGATCGCCAATGCGCTCGAGGGAGTGGGGAGATCTCGTGAGGACATCGCCGCTGTGCTCGATTCGCCGAGCGGGAGGTCGGGTTCGGTGATTCCGTTCTCGGTCATGGGTGTCGACTCCAGTCGGGTGGAAGAAGATCCTCGGGGCGATCGACGTCCCAGCCCAATCGTGCATCCTCGACGATCGAGACGCGAACTCCGAGGCGTCGGGCCTCGGCGGCATGTCGGGAGG
>CAYVUO010000046.1:0-12203 GCA_964454715.1 uncultured Bifidobacterium sp.
GATGACCACGTCGCGACCGGTGCGGCGAGCCTCCGCGATCGAAGCCGCCGCGACGGCAGCGGGATGGGGGGTGTCGCTGCAGACCGGCACCTCGATCTGACGACCGAGCGTGCGCAACTGCTCGACGGCAGCGGGACGCTGGAGATCGGCACCGACCAACAGCGGGTGACGGCCCTGGCTCTTGAACCAGCGCGCCAACTTCGCCGAGTTGGTGGTCTTGCCCGAACCCTGCAGACCGGCCATGAGCACGACGGTCGGGGGCTTGGCGTTGTAGGTGATGCGGATGGTCTCGCCACCGAGCGTGGCGGTCAGTTCGTCGTTGACGATCTTGACCATCTGCTGTCCGGGGTTGAGGGCCTTGGAGACCTCCTCACCCACGGCGCGCTCGCGGATGCGAGCGCAGAAGTCCTTGACGACGGTGAAGTTGACGTCGGCATCGAGAAGCGCGACACGGATCTCGCGCAGCGCCTCGTCGACGTCGTCGGCAGTGAGGCGACCCTTGCTGCGGAGGCGACCGAGGACGGACTCGAAGCGATCGGAGAGCGACTCGAACATCAGGCGACGTCCGCGTTCGGCACGACACCGAGGGTCGGTGCAGCATGACCGTCGATGTAGCGCTCCTCGTCATCGTGGTCGTGATCGTGACCGAGGTGTGCGAAGCGCTGACCGATCACGAAACCCACCGCCACACCGAGCACGAGCACGACGACCGCCTTCAGGCCGAGGCGCCGAACGGCCACCGAACCGGTGCGCACGGGCACCTCGCCCACCTTCACACCAGCGCGGAACGTGAAGCCGGCGGTGGCGAGGATGACCTTGACGGGAACGACGATCGCGCCGATGACGGTGCGCACGACGAGCCGGATCGGGAACGTGATGAGTCTCATGAGAACAGCGCCTCCACGTAGTCGGTGGGATCGAACGGAACGAGGTCGTCGATTCCCTCACCGAGGCCGACGAGCTTCACGGGGATGCCAAGACGGTCGTGGATGGCCACGACGATGCCGCCCTTGGCCGAACCGTCGAGCTTGGTGAGGACGACACCGGTGAGGTCGACGGCCTCGGTGAACTGCTCGGCCTGCACCAGACCGTTCTGGCCCGTGGTGGCATCGAGCACGAGCAGCACCTCGGTGACGGTGCCGGCACCCTTGTCGGCGACACGGCGCACCTTGCGCAACTCCTCCATCAGGTTGACCTTGTTGTGCAGACGGCCGGCGGTGTCGCCGAGCACGAGTTCGATGTCACGGGCCGATGCGGCCTCGATCCCGTCGAAGATCACCGCGGCCGGGTCGCCACCCTCGTTGCCGCGCACGAGCTCGGCCCCGCTGCGCTCGGCCCACATGCCGAGCTGCTCGGCGGCGGCGGCGCGGAACGTGTCGCCCGCAGCCATGAGCACGGTGTGACCGGCAGCAGCTTCGCGCGCGCCGACCTTGCCGATCGTGGTCGTCTTGCCCACACCATTGACGCCGACGAACAACCACACCGTCGGCCCGCCATCGGTGGACCAGCCGAGTCCGCGATCGAAGCCGTCGAGACGCGCCGCGATCTCGGTCTTGAGCGCGCCGAGCACCTCGTCGCCATTGGTCAGCCCCTCGGACTTCACGCGTGCACGAACCGCGTCGAGCAATTGCTGGGTGGAGGCCACACCGACGTCGGCGAGGATGAGCGCCTCCTCGAGTTCGTCCCACACCTCGGCGTCGATGCGCGAACGACCGGCGATCGAACCGAGCGCGCCGCCGAGCGCAGCGCGAGCCTTGCCGATGCGATCGCGGAAGCGCGGCCGCTCCCGGGGCGCCTCGACGAGTTCCTCGACCGGTTCGGCCGTCTCGACCGCTTGCGCGATCTCCTCGACGACGACAGCGACGTCCGCCGACTCGTCGACCACGACCTCGTCGCCGATCTCGACCTCTTCGGAGGGTTCGACCTCGACGATGTCCGCGACCTCGACGACCTCGATCGGCGGCGGCTCGAGGAGGCTCGAACGACGACGGGCCGGCACCACGAAGCCGAGGCCGACCACGAGGGCGACCACGAGCACGACGGCGAGGACGACGAGGAATGTGACCATGGGGCGGTCAGCCTAGTGGGGTCCATCCACCGGCCATCCGGGCGCGAAGAGGGGCGGGTCGCCCTGCGCGACCCGCCCCTCACCCGAACCGAACTGCAGTGGTGACTACTTGCCCAGCGTGCCGAGCGTGACGGTGATGTCCTTGGGCTGACCGTCACGATTGATGGTGACGACCACCTTGTCGCCCGGGCTGTAGGAACTCACGACACCCCGGAGTTCGTCGAACGAACGGATCTGCGTGCCGTCGATGCCGGTGATGATGTCGCCGGCCTTGATGCCCGCCTTGTCGGCGGCGCCGCCCGACGTCACCGACTGCACATAGGCACCGGCGTCACCGTTGGGGGTCGAGCTCGGGCCGGTGAGACCTAGGCCGGCCTTGGCCGTCGACTGACCGCTGGCGATCTTGTCGGCGGTGCGCTTGGCGGTCGTGATCGGGATGGCGAAACCGATGCCGGTGTTCTCACCCGTCTGGCTGAAGATCGCCGTGTTGATGCCGATGATCTGACCCTTGATGTTGGCAAGTGCGCCACCGGAGTTGCCGGGGTTGATCGACGCATCGGTCTGGATCATCGAGACGACGACGCCCTTGTCGTTGTCGACCGGACGATTGACTGCGGAGACGATGCCGCTCGTGACGGTCTGCGACAGACCGTACGGGCTACCGATCGCGACGGTGATCTGTCCGACCTTCGGCAGCGAATCGGCGAGTGCGGCGACGGGAGCGCTGAGGCCAGTGGCGCGCACGACGGCGATGTCGGTGCCAGTGTCGGCGCCGAGCACCTCACCCTTCACTGCCTTGCCGTTCGAATCGCGCACGGTGACCTGCTTGGCGGTGCCGATGACGTGTGCATTGGTCATCACGAGACCGGTGTCGTAGACGACGCCCGATCCGAGGCCGTTGGTGGTCTCGATCTGCACGACCGATGGCGACACCGTTGCGGCGACGGCGGCCACCGGTTCGAGACCGGGATCGATGGTCGCAGCGGTCGACGCCGAACCGCCGCTCGCGGAGATGCTCGACGGCCTGGCGATCACGGTGGTGTCGTCGACGAGCAACGAACGCACACCGAAGCCGATGCCGAAGAGCCCGAGCAGCACGATCAGCGCGACGAGCACGCGACCCATCGGACGACGACGCTTCGGCGCGGCGTGATGAGGGGTCTGCGGGGGCGGAGTGGGAGCGCCCGAGGTGGCGTAGGGATTCATGGGCTGCGGGGTCGGTTCCCACGACGATGGTCCGGCCGACGGCGCCGCGGGCGGTGCGGGCGGGCTCGGGGGCGCGGGCGGGGTGGGCGGCGGCCATGGGGGCTGCTGTCCACCGCCGTACGGGGGGTTGGTGGGGGGCTCGTGGTCCCAACTCATCGTTCGTCCTCGGGATCGGACCGTGCCAAGCACGGTGGCTGCAGGGAGACCGGGCGGACCCGGTGATCGGCAAGGTAGGAGGGCCCGGCGAAAACCGAGCGAAAGGTCAGGGGGTCCCGTCGTCGATCGATGGCGAGACGCGCGGCGCGCTGGGCATGGGTTCGTCGCGCGTGAGCGGACCGGACATCGGAGCAGGCGCCGACGGTGCCGTCGGCGAGGTGGCGGCCGGCGCGACGACGTCCGTGGCCGGGATCCAGATGGCGAAGGCCGAACCGACGCCGAGGGCCGACACGAGCTTCACCTCTCCCCCATGGGCCTCGGCGATCTGACGCACGATCGTGAGTCCGAGTCCGCTCCGACCCTGTTCGCGCCCGGCCGCCGGGTCACCGCGCCAGAAGCGCTGGAACACCGAGTCGTGGTTCGTGGGATCGATGCCGGGACCCTCGTCCTCCACTGCGAGCCACACCCAGGCGCCTTCGCGACCGGCGCGCACGCGGATCGTGCTGCCCCGCGGCGCGAGACGCACCGCATTGGCCAAGAGATTGGCGAGCGCCTGACGAAGCGCGATGCGATCACCCATCACGGTGAGACCGTGCGGTGCTTCGCGCTCGAGTCGCAGGCCCGCGGCCTCGGCCGGCGCCATGAACTCGTCGGCTGCGTCGTCGATGAGGCGACCGACGTCGAACGGATCGCGCACCATCGACAATGTGCCCTTGCGCGCGTAGACGAGCAGGTCGTCGACGAGACGGGTCATGCGCTCGGTGGCGCGTTGCACGATCTCCGCGGTCTGCCGCAGTTCCTCCTGCGAAGCATCGGGATCGGCGAGCGTCACATCGAGGTTGGTTCGGATGACGGCGAGCGGATTGCGCAGTTCGTGGCTCGCCTCGTGGATGAACTCGCGCTGACCCTCGAACGCCTCATCGACACGCTCGAGCAGTTCGTCGAACGTGTCAGCGAGTCGTCGCAGTTCATCGTTCGGTCCACCGAGTGAGATCCGTTGCGACAGGTCGGTGGCCTGGATGTCGCGCACCGTCCGTGTGATCTCGCCTATCGGCCGCAACATGCGTCCGGCGATGAGCCAACCGACCGCGAGCGAGATGACGAACAGGCCCAGCAGCGCATAGAGCGAGTACGTCTGCAGGTCGTCGAGGGCCTGCGCGTTCACACGAGCCTGCAGGTACTGCGCGACATCGGGAGCGATCAGCCGGCCGCCACCGGGCAGGTCGTACACATACGTCAGGATCTGCTGATGACGCAGCTCATAGCGCAGCGCCAGATAGATCGAGAAGACGACGAGCGCAGCGAGACCGAACACGACGCTCGAATACACGACGGTGAGTCGGAACCTGATCGACGCCCACCATGCGGTGCGACGGCGCGATGGCGACTGCACCCGCGGCGGCACGAGCGAATCGGCGGCGCGCGGAACCTCGACCGGCTCGGCAACCGGCGCACCAACGGGATCGTTCGAGATGGAGTCGGTCATGTGTCGAGGAGGCGGTAGCCCGCGCCGATGACCGTCTCGATCAGTGGCGACTCGCCGTCGATGGCGAGCTTGCGGCGCAGCGTTCCCACTGTGACACGCACGGTGTTGGTGAAGGGATCGGCATGCTCGTCCCACACATGCTCGAGCAGCGTCTCCTGCGACACCACGACGCCCGGATGCCCCATGAAGTACCGCAACAGGGCGAACTCCTTGGCGGTGAGGTCGAGCCGGCGCTCCCCTCGCCATGCCTCGTGACGGGCATCGTCGAGGCGCAACTCTCCCACCGTCATCACCGCCGACTGCGCAGCGGTGTCGCGACGCAACAGCGAACGCACTCGGGCCAACAACTCCGGGTAGGCGAAGGGCTTGACCAAATAGTCGTCGGCTCCGTCGTCGAGTCCGGCGACTCGGTCGTCGAGGCTGTCACGAGCGGTGAGCATCAACACCCTGGGCTGGGGATCGAGCGGCATCTCGCGCATGCGACGGCACACCTCGCGACCATCGACGACCGGCATCGTGATGTCGAGGCACACCAGGTCGTACGCGTTGACGCTGATGCGGTCGAGGGCATCGGAACCATCGTGGGCGACGTCGACGGCATAGCCCTCACGTCGCAGACCCCGGGCGATCGCCTCGGCCAGTTCGACCTCGTCGTCGACCACCAGTACTCGCACGGCGTCACGGTAGCGGGCCCGCCTCCGGCGCATGGCGCTCCATCGCTTTATGGTGCTCTTCGGTCCGATGTGGTCCCCTGACCGCCATGACCACGTCCATGACCCCGTCCTCGCCCGTCTCGTCCGCCCCGAACCATCACGACCTGGAGCGCCCCATGTCCGACACCACACCTCCCGTCCAGCCGTCGTACACCGCCGAGGCGGCGATGCTCGAGCACGCGCTGTTCGAGATGAAGAAGGTGATCGTCGGACAGGACCGCGCGATCGAGCGACTGTTCGTCGGGTTGTTGTCGCGCGGTCATGTGCTGCTCGAGGGTGTGCCCGGTCTGGCCAAGACGCTCGCTGTCGAGACCCTCGCCACCGTGATCGGCGGCGACTACGCCCGCCTGCAGTTCACACCCGACCTGCTTCCCGCCGATCTGGTGGGCACTCGCATCTTCCGCGGTTCCAGCGAGTCGTTCGACATCGAATGGGGTCCGGTGTTCGCCAACATCGTGTTGGCCGACGAGATCAATCGCGCGCCGGCGAAGGTGCAGTCGGCACTGCTCGAGGTCATGGCCGAGCGCCAGGTGTCGATCGGCGGGGTCACGCGTCCGGTGCCCAAGCCGTTCCTGGTGCTCGCCACGCAGAATCCCATCGAGAGCGAGGGCGTGTATCCATTGCCCGAGGCGCAGCGCGATCGCTTCCTCATGAAGATCGTCGTGGGCTATCCCACCGCCGCCGAGGAGGCGCAGATCGTCGCTCGCATGGGCGTCAATCCCCCGCGCGCCGAGCAGGCACTCACACTCGAACAACTCGAGCACCTGCAGTCGGTCGCCGACTCGGTGTACGTCGCCCCGTCCGTCGCCGACTACGCGGTTCGCCTCGTGCTCGCCACACGCGAACCGGCCACACACGGTCTGCCCGAGCTGGCACCACTCATCGAATGGGGTGCGAGCCCGCGCGCGACGCTCGGCCTCGTGGCCGGCGGACGCGCCCTCGCGCTGATGCGGGGCCGGGCCTATGTGCTGCCCCAGGACATCTTCGACATCGCTCCCGATGTGCTGCGACACCGCCTCGTGCCGACCTACGAAGCACTCGCCCAGGGCCTCGCCGTCGAGCAGCTGCTCGCCCGACTGCTCTCGACGGTGCCGGCCCCGGTCGTCGCCCCGTCGCAGGATCCGACCGCAACGGCGCGCTGATGGCCCGCGCTCTCTCGACGCCGTCGATCACCGGATCGCCGGCCGCCGAGATCCTCCGCAACCTCGAGCTCACCGTCACCCGACGGCTCGACGGACTGTTGCAGGGCGACCACCGCGGTCTCACGCCGGGTCACGGCTCCGAGCCCGGCGAGGTGCGCGCCTATCAGGCCGGCGACGATCCCCGCCGCATCGACTGGAACGTGACTGCGCGGCTGCGCGATCCGCATGTGCGCGACACGATCGCCGATCGCGAGCTCGAGACATGGATCCTCGTCGACGCGTCGGCGAGCCTGGCATTCGGCACTGCCACATGCGAGAAGCGCGATCTCGCACTCGCAGCGGTGGCCGCAACGGGTTTCCTCACCGCCCGCACCGGCAACCGTGTGGGAGCGATGACCATCGATGCGAACGGGGCCTCGGCGCCCATCCCCGCTCGCAGCGGTCGCGTGCATCTGCAAGCACTCATGCGTCGCGTGCTCGACGCATTGCAGTCACCGGGAGAGGGCCGCACCGACCTCACCAACGGTCTTCGTCGCATCGCCGGAACCGCCCGTCGGCGCGGTCTGGTCGTGGTGATCTCCGACTTCCTCGATCCCGGCCCGTGGGACAAGGCGCTGCGCGCACTCGCGCTGCGCCACGACGTGCTGTGCGTCGAGGTCGTCGACCCCATCGAACTCGCGCTCCCCGATGTCGGCATGCTGCGACTGCACGACGTCGCCACCGGTCGTGAGATCGAGGTAGCCACGGGCGACGCCAAGATGCGGGCTCGCTACGCCAACGCCGCCGCCGAACAACGCGTCGCGATCGCCCGCCGCATCCGCACCACCGGCGCCGATCACCTGCAGCTGCGCACCGATCGCGACTGGCTCGTCGACCTCGCCCGCTTCGTCGCCGGTCGACGCGATCGCGTCGACTCACTCTCCCGTTCCGCATCCCATGGCAGCGGCAACGTCGACTCCATCCCCGGCGCCACCCTCACCACCGGAGCCCCCCGATGAACGGACTGTCCTTCCTCTCGCCCTGGCATCTGCTCGCGCTCGTCGTCGTGGCGGTGCTCGCCGTCGTCTACGTCGTGTTCCAACGCCGCCGCAGCACCTACGCCGTGCGCTTCACCAACCTCGAACTGCTCGAGTCCGTCGCTCCCAAGCGTCCCGGTTGGCGTCGACATCTCGCGGCCGGCGTGCAGATGCTGGCGCTGTGCGCGCTCGTCGTTGCGTGGGCCCAACCCACCCACGAGGTCAAGGTTCCACGCGAACGCGCCACGGTGATGCTCGCCATCGACGTGTCATTGTCGATGGAGGCCACCGATGTGAAGCCCAGTCGCATCGATGCGGCCAAGAGCGCGGCCATCGCGTTCCTCGGAGACGTTCCGAAGCAGTTCAACGTCGGCCTCGTCACGTTCGCCGGCACTGCGCGAGTGCGGGTCGCCCCTACCACCGACCGCACGATCGTCGCCAATGCGATCGACAACGTCGCCCTCGGTGAGGGCACGGCCATCGGAGACGCCATCGATGCGAGCCTCGCCGGGTTGGCCGATGTGCCCCCCGCACCCGACGGCGCCGATGTGCCAGCGGTGATCGTGCTGATGTCCGACGGCACGACGACCCGTGGCACCTCCAATGCGGTCGCGTCCCAGCATGCGGTCGAAGCCGGAGTTCCCGTGTCGACGATCGCGTTCGGCACGCCGACCGGTTCGGTCACGCTCCCGACCGGCGAGAGGGTCTCGGTACCCGCCGATGCCGACGCCCTTGCACAGATCGCACAGACGACCGGGGGCACGGCCTACGAGGCCACGACCTCGAGTCAGCTGCGCGACGTCTACGCCGCCATCGGATCGTCGATCGGATACGAGACCTCGACCTCGTCGCTGACGCCGTGGTTCGTCGGCGGTTCGCTGGTCGGTCTGCTCCTCGCCTCGGGCATGGCCCTGGCGTGGTCGAATCGTCTGCCCTAGGTCGACTAGGACGCGACCTTCTCGCTGACCACCTTCGACGACCCGCCCGGCTGCATCGTGACGCCGTAGAGGCAATCGGCGGCCTCCATGGTGCGCTTCTGGTGGGTGACGATCACGAGCTGCGCGTCGTTGCGGAACTCAGCGACCAGACCGAGGAAGCGGTGCAGGTTGACGTCGTCGAGCGCAGCCTCGACCTCGTCCATCACGTAGAACGGCGACGGACGACTGCGGAACACCGCGAACAGGTACGCGAGCGCCGTGAGCGAACGCTCACCACCTGAGAGCAGTGAGAGCTTGCGCACGTTCTTGCCCGAGGGACGAGCCTCGACCTCGATGCCGGTCTGCAGCAGGTTCTCCGGATCGGTGAGCTTCAGGCGACCCTGACCACCGGGGAACAGCATGTCGAACAGCTTCTCGAAGTTCGCGGCCACATCGGCGAAGGCAGCGGCGAACACACTGACGATCTCACCATCGATGGCCTTGATCACCTTGGCCAGTTCGCGGCGGCTCTCCTTCACATCCTCGAGCTGCTGCTCGAGGAACTCGTGGCGCTCCTGCAACGCGTTGAACTCCTCGAGGGCCAACGGATTGACCGGGCCCATGAGACGCAGGTCGCGCTCGAGTTCGCGCACGCGAGCAGCTGGCGTCGTGCCGTCGGGCAGCGGCGGACACTCCGATGCCACGGCATCGTCGGGTTCGCAGTCGAGATCGCGACGGATCGCCTCGACCGCTGCCTCGATGCGCATGGTGGTCTCGGCGTTCTCGATCTCGGATCGCTGCACCAGTTCGCGCTGCTCACCGAGTCGCTTCTCCTCGGCGGCGCGGTTGGTGCGGAGTTCCTGCAGTCGACCCGACACCGCTCGTGCGGCCTCGGACTGACGACGACGACGCTCACGGAAGTCGGTGAGGTTGGTCTCGATCGACGAGTTGCTGTCGCTCACATGGGCGGCGAGCCGCTCGAGGGCACGCTGACTGCGCTCGAGTTCGAGGCGACGAGCCTCGGCCGCTTCGCGTTCGGCCGCGGCACCCTCGAGACGGGTCTCGACCTCGGCCAGACGACCGGCCAGGAACTCACGCCGTTCGATGACGGCCACACTGCGCACCTCGAGATCGCTGCGGCGGCCACCGACCTCGGCGGCCTGCTCCTCGAGCCGGGTGCGGGCATCGATCATGCGACGAGCGGACTCGGCGAGTTCGTCATCGGCCGCCTCGAGCACGGGCAGGCGCGACTCGAGTTCTCCGATGCGCTCCTCCTCGCGCGCGACTCGCTCGACGAGTTCGGCCAGGTGACCGCTCTGGGCCTCGGACTCGGTGGCCGCATCGCGCCGATCGGTCTCGACCCGCTGCAGACGATCGCCGGCCGCGGTGAGGGCCGAGTCGTTGATGTCGAGCTGACGAGCGATCTCCTCCTCGGCGGCGGTGGCCTCGACGAGACGAGCGCGCGCCGTCTCGACCGCAGCCGTAGCGGCCTCGGAACGCGCCTGCGCGGTGGCGGCGCGTTCGCGGGCGCTCTCGAGTGCAGCACCGGTGGCGCCCGAACCCGCGGCACCGACGCGCCAACCCGTGGGGCCGAAGCGATCACCCGTGCGGGTGACGACGACGGCATCGGGATGGGTCATGGCGAGATCGAGTGCACGGACCCAGTCGCCATCGACGACGACGGCGGAACCGATGAGGGAGTCGAGCAGCGCGTCGACGCCCGCACGGGAGGACCGCACGTGCGCGCGGATCGACGTGCCGATCGGCGGCGGCGTGACGGAGCGACGCTGACCACCGAGTGCGAGCACCGCACCGGTGAGCGAATCGGCGGCGAGTGCATCGAGTGCACGACGAGCCGACACCGCATCGTCGACGACGACGGCGAGGAGGGCCTCACCGACCGCAGCGGCGAATGCATCCTCCCAGCCCTCATCGATCTCGACCAGATCGAGCAGCGTGCCGAGCACACCACTTACGCCGACGAGTCGTTCGGCGCCGGCGCGAGCACGAGCCTCATCCAGGGCGAGCGCCAGCGCTTCGACGCGCGCCTCCCACGCATGGCGTTCGCCCTCGGCGACGCGCAGGCTGGCCTCGGCCGCATCGAGCGCGTTCTGCGCATCGGAGCGACGACCCTCGGCCACCTCGAGCGACTGCACGAGCGGACGCTCCTCACCCTCGAGTCGTTCGAGCTCGGAACGCAGGTGGGCGGCCTCCTCGTCGAGACGCGTCACCTTCTCGGTGAGAGTCGCGACCCGCGACGTGGTGCGATCGCGTTCATCACGAGCGCGATCGATGGCCGAGCGCAGGGCCGCGAGTTCGCCGCGGACCTCGGCGGCGGCGCCGGTGGGAGCGGGGATGCCGCTCGCCCACTCCTGCTCGAACGCAGCGCGCTCGACGGCGAGACGCTGTTCGGCCTCGGCCAACTGCGCAGCGAGCGGTTCGAAACCGGCGGCCTCGGTCTCGACGTCAGCAAGTTCGGAGGCCAACTTCGCGGCCTCGGCCTCGAGCGAGGCCACGACGCCCTGGTCGATCGATGCGCCACGGGCGCGCTCCAAGCCACGCCGGCGTTCGGCCAACACGGCCTGAAGACCGCGGGCCTGCTGGAACAACGACTCGAACTGGGCGAGACCGTCGCCGAGATCGTCGCCACCCATCGCGGTGAGTTCGGCCTCAGGAGCGATGACCTGCGTGTCGAGCTCGGCGAGGAGACGGCGGATGCGCTCCTCCTCGGTTCCGAGTTCGGTGCGTCGGTGCGTGCCCTGCTCGAGACGCGCGCGCAGACCGGCGAGCTCGCGACCGGCCTGGTACTTGCGCAGTGCAGTGAGTTCGGCCACGACGTCGCCATGACGACGTGCGGCGTCGGCCTGACGCTCGAGCGGGCGCAACTGCCGACGAACTTCGCGGAGCAGGTCCTGCAGGCGGGTGAGATTTCCCTCGGTGGCGGCGAGTCGACGCTCGGACTTCTCCTTGCGTCGGCGGTACTTGAGGATGCCGGCGGCCTCCTCGATCACGGCACGACGGTCCTCGGGACGGGCGTTGAGCACCGCATCGATCTGACCCTGCGAGATGATGACGTGCTGCTGACGACCCACACCGCTGTCGCTCAACAGTTCCTGGATGTCGAGCAGTCGACACGGCACTCCGTTGATCGCGTACTCACTGTCGCCGGCTCGGAACAGCGTGCGCGTGATGGTGACCTCGGTGAACTCGATGGGGAGCATGCCCGAGGTGTTGTCGATCGTGAGCGACACCTCGGCGCGACCGAGTGCGGAACGCTTGGTGGTACCGGCGAAGATGACATCGTCCATCTTCTGCGAACGAACGGCCGAAGGCGCCTGGGCGCCGAGCACCCAGCCGATGGCATCGACGACGTTCGACTTGCCCGAACCGTTCGGGCCCACGACGACGGTGACACCGGGTTCGAGTTCGAGTGAGGTTGCATCTGCGAAGGACTTGAAGCCCTTCATCGTGAGTCGTTTCAGATACATCAGACCTGACA
>CAYVUO010000047.1:0-2544 GCA_964454715.1 uncultured Bifidobacterium sp.
GGCGGTATCGACGAAACGGATGGGGCCATCGGGAGTCTCGACGATGGTGTCGATCGCATCACGGGTCGTGCCCGGCATGTCGTGCACCACCGAACGATCGTCTCCGATGAGTCGATTGAACAGCGTCGACTTGCCGACATTGGGTCGTGCGACGGCCGCCACCGAGAAGATGCGTTGCTCGTCCTCGGCCGCCGCCTCGTCGTCGGGTGCATCGTCGTCACGTGAAGGAAGCACAGCCACGAGCGCGTCGAGGAGATCCCCGGTGTTGCGTCCGTGGAGGGCGCTGACTCCGTAGGGCTCCCCGACTCCGAGGGCCATGAGTTCCCAGATCAGGTTGTCGCGAGTTCCGTCGTCGACCTTGTTCGCGATGAGGAACACCGGAGTGTCGACGCGACGGAGCATGTTGGCGATGCGGCTGTCGTCGTCGGTGATGCCCACCGTGACGTCGACGACGAAGATGATCGCGTCGGCCTCCTCGATCGCCTTCTCACTCTGGGCGGAGACCTTCGCGTCGAGCGCATCACCTCCGGGCAGCCAGCCGCCGGTATCGACGAGTCGGAACTCGTTGCCCTGCCACTCAGCAGTGACCTCCTTGCGGTCGCGTGTGACTCCGGGCTTCTCCTCGACGATCGCCTCGCGGCGGCCGACGATGCGGTTGAACAGGGTCGACTTGCCGACGTTGGGACGACCGACGATCGCGACCAAGGGAAGTGTGGGATCGCTCATCGGCCCTCCAGGGCATTGCGAAGTGAGATGCCGTCGGTGCCGATGACTTCGACGGGTCTCGGCAGATCGGCGGGGGTGAGTCCGTCGAGGAACACACCACGGGAGAGGCAGACATCGGGGAGCAGATACCGATGGCCCTCGGGTTGCTCGGCGAGGACGCGTCGGAGGTCGTCGCCAGTCATGAGACCGGCCACGGCCGTGTTGCCACCGAAGTACTGGTTGTCGACGGTGATGATGCGTACGTCATCGCGACCGAGCTGTTGGACGAGCGGGCCGAGCACGCGCGCCCCGTACTCACCGGTGAGGATCCCGATCGGTGCGTCCGTGCGGGGCATGAGTGTGACGGAACCTGCGGCCCGCGGCGCCCTGTACCCCTCCGCCGGGGCACCATCGACCCATGCGAAGAATCCCGTGGCCACACCGGTCGGTTCGCTGACCGCGCCGGTGAACTCGAGTTCGAACGTACGAGCCATGCCGACGCCGTCCTCGTGCATCGGGAACCCCTCGTAGGCCTCCGGCTCGGGGAACTCGCGATCGGCCATGAGGTAGTACTCATCGGCCAGGAACACCATGCGGTGGCCGACCGTGGCGAGGAAGATGTCCTGCCAGTCGTGCACGAGGTCGATGACCTCGTTCGCCTCGGCCCGGGAGTGCGGACGCATCAACGACTCCGTGCTGAAGCGGCTCACACCGAGCGGCACGACACACACCGAGGCCAGTTCGCTGTACTCGTCGAGGATGCCCGCCATCGTGTCGGCGAGCACGCTCCCGTCGTTGCGCCCCGGGCACACGACGACCTGACCATGCACCTCGATGCCACTGTCGAGCAGCGCTCGCAACCAGCGCAGGCTCGTGGCGCCCCTTCGGTTGCGCAGCATCTCGGCGCGAACGTCGGGATCGGTGGCGTGGATGGAGACGTGCAAGGGGCTCAGACGTTCGTCGATCACTCTCTCGAGGTCGGCCTCGGTGAAGCGGGTCAACGTGGTGAAGTTCCCGTAGAGGAACGACAGCCGGTAGTCATCGTCCTTGAGGTGCAGGCTCTCGCGCATGCCGGGCGGGAGCTGATGGATGAAGCAGAACTCGCAGTGGTTGTCGCAGGTGCGCACCTGGTCGAACACTGCCGAGTGCACCTCGACCCCGAGCTGAGCCCCGGCCGTCTTGTCGATGTCGACCTCGAGGCGCAGACCACCCCGGTCGATGGTGAGCGACGGGTCGGCCTCGTCGACGAGGAGCTTCCATGCGATGACGTCGCGGGGCACCGAACCATCGACGGCGAGGACGAGATCTCCGACCTCGACCCCCGCCTTCGCCGCTGGCGAGGCCGGATCGACGCGTACGACTCTCGGCGCGGACATGGTCGTCAAGGGTAGTGCCGGTAGTGTCGGACCCATGCGAGACGGGACGTCACAGGTCGATCGCGTACTCCTCGCCGCTCCCCGGGGCTTCTGCGCCGGAGTCGAGATGGCCATCAAGGCTCTGGCGTGGATGGTGCGATCCTTCGAGCCGCCCGTGTACTGCTACCACGAGATCGTGCACAACCAGCGCGTCGTGCAGCGCTTCGAGGACCTCGGCGTCGTGTTCGTCGACGACATCGCTGATGTCCCCGCCGGCCGCCCCATCATGCTCTCGGCCCATGGTTCGGCCCCCGAGGTCGTCGATGCCGCACGCGCCAACGGGGGCTACGTGGTCGATGCCGTGTGCCCCCTGGTCACGAAGGTGCACCACGAGGTCAAGGTGCGCGCCGGCAAGGGGTATCGCATCGTCTACGTCGGCCACGAGGGACATGAGGAAGCCGTCGGCACGATGGCCGTAGCTCCC
>CAYVUO010000047.1:2565-2925 GCA_964454715.1 uncultured Bifidobacterium sp.
TTTCCCGACCTGTGGGTTCCTGGTCGTTCCGACCTCTGCTTCGCCACGACCAATCGTCAGTCGGCCCTGCTCGAGATCGCTCCGCGCTGCGATTCCGTGATCGTGATCGGCTCCGCCAACTCGTCCAACACACGCGCCCTCGAGAGCCTGGCCCGCCAGAGCGGATGCACACGTGTGCACCGGGTCAATGGCGCCGACGAGCTGCCCGACGACCTCACTGGGGTGGTCGGCGTCACTGCCGGCGCCTCGGCTCCCGAGGAATTGGTTCGAGCCGTGATCGAACGCATCGCGCCGCCGGCCGGAAGGCGGAGGAGCGCCCGCGCAGCGGCCGTTGACGCAGGTCTCGCCCGCGGGGCAGTT
>CAYVUO010000047.1:2935-12161 GCA_964454715.1 uncultured Bifidobacterium sp.
AACGGGGTCGAGGAGATCTCGGTCACCGAGGAGGACGAGTACTTCCCTCCCCCGCGCAACCTGCGCGAACTGATCGACGCCATCGACCTGACGGCCACCTTCGCCTTCGGAGGATCGATCGGCGGGAGGCCCGCAGTCAACGATCGCGACCTCCATGCCAGCGACGTCCTGGCATCGCTCAGCTGAATCCCGGCCGCGAACGCGTGCCCGAGCGCGCCTCACCGGGCAGACTGTCGGCATGGCGACCTCCTTCACCCGCATGGACGAATCCACCCAGGAACAGTGGATGGTGATCGGCGAGCACTTCGGCACCGAGCGTGAACGCGTGATGGCCCGCATGCTCTGGATGCTCGAATCGCTCAGCGAGATCACCGACGGTTTCAACACCGATCAGCTCACCCACTGCCTACAGACCGCCACCCTCGCCGAGCGCGCCGGCGCCGACGACGAGGTCGTGTTCGCATCGCTCATGCACGACGTCGGCAAGGCCGTATCGACCGCCAACCACGGGCCGATCGCGGCCGAGCTCATCAAGCCGTTCGTCCGTGACGACGTGTACCAGATGATCCGCGTCCATCAGGACTTCCAGGGTCGGCACTACTACCACCACTTCGGTGGCGACACGAACGCGCGCGAGAACCATCGCGCCGATCTCACACCCGAGCAGTTCGAGCTCGCGGCGAGGTTCGCCGACGAATGGGATCAGATCGCCTTCGACGCCGAGTACGACACGCTTCCGCTCGAACACTTCGTGCCGCTCATGCGGCGCGTCGTGGTCGGGGCCTAGAGCCCGCGGTTCTTCTCGACGAGCCCGAGCAGCACCTGAGCCGAATCGATGTAGGTCTTCTCACTGATGAACGCATGCTGCGTTCCGGTGTAGAGGTCGCGGAACGCTCGCTCCAAGCGACTGCCCTCGCGGATGGCGGTCGTGCCGGCCACGAGGTGACACCACTGCCCCACCTCGCGACTCGCCTCGGTGGCGTAGTTGGCGGCGACGCGCATGTCGGCCCGCTGTTGGACGGTGAGCGGCGCACCCGCTGCGACCGAAGCCTCGGCTGCGGTGAAGGTGTCGCGTACGAGCAGTCGAGCAGCGCGCCACATGGCGAGGTGATGGGCGAAGCCGCGCTGGAACGACGGCTTGTGCACGAGCGTCTCCATGTCACCCATGCGGGCCTTCACCGCAGCGAGCTCACGCACGTCGTCGAGCATGCTCTCGGCCACTCCCAGCGCCCACGCCGCATGCCCGGCAGCGGTGATGGGCATCAGCCCCATCCGGTAGATCGGAGCCTCGCCTCGGTAGGGCACACGATCGAACAGGCCGAAGCAACGATGATCGGGGACGAACAGGTCGACGACGTTGTAGTCGTAGGAACCCGTGCCCTTGAGGCCCTGCACATGCCAACCGTCGGTGAACGTGATCTGGTCGCGTGGGATGACCGCCGCCATCAATGCGATCTCGCCCTCATCGTCGACTCCGAACTGACCGTCGACGATCGGGAGGAACCCGGCGCAGACGAACTCCGAGTGACCAGTGCCGGACCCGAAGTTCCATGAGCCGCTCACCCGGTAGCCGCCCTCGACACGGATGCCCTGGCCGTTCGGCGCGAACTGGCCGCCCATCGTGACTCGCTCCCCGCTGCCGAACGTCTCGGCGAAGCCCTCGTCGGGCAGATAGGCGGCGACCGCAGCGGAGGACGGCAGATTGGCGATGCCGATCCAACCGAACGATCCGTCGAGCCATGCCATGCGTTGCCAGAGCTCGAGCAGTTCACCGAGTGTCGGCTCCGAGCCTCCCGCCACAGTCGGGTTGATGAAGCTCATCAGGCCCGTCGACCACATGGTGTCGACGATCGGTGCGGTGAGGGTGCGGGCCCGTTCGGACGCGACCGCCTCCTCGAGCACGAGCCGTGAGAGTTCTTCGGTCAGCACTGCAGTCACTCGGTTCCCCCTTGTGTCGTGTCACGATCTTGGCAGGGCCGAGCGCCCTGCGGAGACAGGAGACCCCGATGACCGACAGCCTCGGCCGCAACCCGGCCACTGACCGAACCATCGCCGCACAGCGCGAGTTCACCGCACGTCTCCCCTTCGACGATCCCGCCGACCACGAGCGGGCCCGGCGAGGGCTCCTGCGGCAGCACGGCGGACCAATCGCCAACTCCCCCGGGGCACTCGCACCGGTCTCGTTCGATCCCGGCGACTGGGCCTTCGTCCAGGGAGAAGCTCCCGACACGGTGAACGCCGCCCTGTGGCATCAGGCCAAGTTGAACGGTGTGCACGGCCTGTTCGAGGTCCGAGAGGGCGTCTTCCAGGTGCGCGGGTACGACACCTCGTGCGTCACCTTCATCTCCGGTGCCACCGGTTGGATCGTCATCGATCCTCTCACCACGATCGAGACGGCCCGCGTGGCCCGAGCCCTCGTCGACGCCGAGTTCGGTGAGCGACCGGTCACCGCCGTGCTCTACACGCATTCGCACATCGACCACTACGGCGGCATGTTGGGAATCGTCGACCGCGAACGCGTCGAGGCCGGAGACTGTGCCGTCATCGCCCCTGAGGGATTCATGCACGCCGCCGTGGCCGAGAACGTCGCGGCCCAGGTGGCCATGGGTCGACGTGCGCTCTATCAGTACGGCATGACCTTGCCGTGGGACGAACGCGGCCACGTCGACCAGGGCCTCGGCAAGGGAGTCCCCAAGGGAACGAGCTCACTCATCGGTCCCACCATCGACATCACCGAGGACTGCGAACTCACCGTCGACGGTGTGCGCATCCAGTTCCAGTTGACCCCCGACACCGAAGCGCCGGCCGAGATGCACTTCTTCTTCCCGGACCTCGCCATGTTGTGTCTTGCCGAGAACTGCACTGGCACGATGCACAACGTGCTCACCCTTCGTGGGGCGCTCATCCGCGATTCGCTCATGTGGAGCAAGTACCTCGACGAGGCCATCGAACGCTGGGGTGATCGCACCAACGTGCTCATCGCCTCGCACTCGTGGCCGTACTGGGGACGCGACGACATCCTCACCCACGTACGCAACCATCGCGATCTCTACCGGTGGATCCACGACGAGGCGATGCGTCTCGCCAATTCCGGTGCGACCCCCGACGAGATCGCCGAGGAGGTCCAACTTCCCCCGGAACTCTGGAACGACTGGAGCTGCCACGGCTACTACGGCACGCTCAGCCACAACGTGCGCGCCGTCTACCAGCGCTACTTCGGGTTCTACGACGGACATCCCTCGAGCCTCCACCCCTATCCCCCGGTCGAGGCCGCCACTCGCTACGTCGAGTTCATGGGCGGCAGGGATGCGCTGCTCGCCAATGCCCGTCGCTCCTACGAGGGCGGCGACTACCGATGGGTGGCGCAAGTACTGCGCCACGCCGTGTTCGCCGACCCCAGCGACACCGAGGCCCGTCGTCTGCAGGCCGACGCCTTCGAGCAGCTGGCGTACGTGGCCGAGAGTGGACCATGGCGCGATGTGTACCTCACCGGTGCCATGGAACTGCGCAACGGCACCCCGAACCTCTTCGCTCCCGGCCGACCGGGCCCGCGAGTCGCCGAGGGCATGACGACCGAACAGTGCTTCGACTACCTGTCGATGTGCATCGACGGCGCACGGGCGATCGAACTCGGGTCGATCCTCATGCATTGGAATCTCACCGACTCCGGCGAGAAGGTCCGGGTCGAGTTGTCGAACGGCACCCTGCACACGCGAGTGGGCGGCGACTACCTCGGTTCCTCACCGGATGCATCGATCACGACCACACGTCGAGCGCTCGAGTCGATGGTGGGCATGGGAACACCGTTCGCCGACGTCGTCAACGATGGATCGGTGACGATCGATGGTGAACGCGCACGAGTCGAAGCGCTGTTCGCTCTCGTGCAGTCGTTCAATCTCTTCTACGCGATCATCGAGCCCTAGATCACGCGGTCGGACGTCCGCAGATCGTCTGCGCCTCGTCGAACAGACCCTGGATGGCATCGCCGAGTTGTTCGGTGAGCGCACGAACCGCGCTCCTCGGCACGCTCCCGCTCTCCTTGGGAGGCGGGGGCGCGATCGGCTCGCCGATGACGATCGCCATCTTCACGGGGCGGATGAAGCGCTTGCCCTTGGGCATGGCCGCCTCGGTACCACCGAGGCCGACGGGCAGGATCGGCACTCCGGCGCGAGCGCTCACATAGGCCGGGCCGTCGAACATCTCCTGCACGATCGGCCCCTCCTGACGCGTGCCCTCGGGGAACATCACGAGGGGTTCACCGCGCTCGAGCACGGCGAGCCCGGCCTTGAGCGCCTCTCGATCGGCCGAACCCCGATGCACGGGGAATCCACCGACGGCTGTGAGGAACCAACCGAGTGCCTTGTTGGTCCACATCTTCTCGGCGCCCATGTACCGCATGCGGCGCGTCGTCATGGAGCCGAGCACAGGTGTGTCGAGGTAGGAGCGATGCACCGGCGCAACGATGAACGCGCCCCGACGTGGGATGTGCTCTCGCCCGTGGATCTCGATGCGGAAGTAGAGGCGGCAGAAGATCTCGATCAGGGCCCGCACGAACCCGTAGAGCCAATACTGGGCCCGCGTCATCTCCTCCCCGCGAGTGTGCCCATCGGGGATGTGCAGGGTGCGACGGCTCACGACCAGTGCTCCAGGATCACGTCGACGATCTGCTCGACCCCGAGATCGCTCGTGTCGATGATCAGTGCACCGTCGGCAACCTTCAGCGGGTCGGCGACGCGCCCTTGATCGAGTGCATCACGGCGGGCCAGATCGGCCGCCACCGTCTCGTAGGAGAGGTCGGACACCTCCTTGGACCGTCGAGCGGCACGGACCTCGGGGTTGGCGTCGAGGTAGACCTTCAAGCGGGCATCGGGGAACACCACGGTGCCGATGTCGCGCCCCTCCATCACGGCACCGCCGGTGCGCGTGACGAATTCGCGCTGACGACTGCGCATCTCGGCTCTCACCTCGGGGTTGGCGGCGACGATGCTCACGGCACGCGTGACCTCGGGGCCGCGGATCTCGACCGTCGCATCGGTGCCGTCGACGGTGACGGTGCCGTCGGCGTCGATCGTCAGCACCATGTTGACCGCGAGGTTCGCGACCTGTTCGACATCCTCGGGGTCGACTCCCGATCGAAGGGCGGCGAACGCGACCGAGCGATACATCGCGCCGGTGTCGAGATAGGGCACGCCGATGCGCGCCGCAACCGCGCGGGCGACCGTGGACTTGCCCGACCCAGCGGGGCCGTCGATGGCGATGACGTTGCTCCCGGCACCCATCACGAGGCTCCGGGACGGATCGACTCGATCACGTCGAAGAAGTTGGGGAAGGTCTTGGCCACGCAGCCGGGATCGAGGATCTCGATGCCGGGGCGGCACAGTCCGATGAGGGTGAAGCTCATGGCCATCCGATGGTCGTCATGGGTCTCGATCTTCGCAGGTCGCACCGGAGCCGGTGCGATCTCGAAACCATCGGCCGTCTCGCAGGCCTCGACACCGCAACGTTTCAACTCGCCGACCACCGCTGCGATGCGATCGGTCTCCTTGGCCCGGATGAACCCGATCCCCCGCACCGTCGTCACTCCCTCGGCGAGGGCTGCGACTGCAGCGAGGGTCTGGGCCGTGTCGGAGATCTGGGAGAAATCCGCGTCGATGCCGCGCAGGGTACCGCCGACGACGGTCGTGGAGTGTTCGCTGCACTCGACCGTTGCGCCCATGGCGGCCAGGTGGTCGACGAATCGGAGGTCGCCCTGCAGGGAATCGGAACCCAATCCGTCGACGACGATGCGCCCGCCGGTCATCGCGGCCAGGGCGAAGAAGTACGACGCCGCTGATGCGTCGGGTTCGACCGCGTACTCGGTAGCGCGATACCCGCCCTCGCTCACGACGATGGTGCGGTCATCCGGTGTGTCGACGACCGCACCGAACGAGCGCATCACGGCGATCGTCATGTCGACATAGGGCCGCGACACGAGGTCGCCGATGAGGGTGACGGTGAGGCCGCCGGGCAGGAGGGGGCCGATCATGAGGATGCCGGAGGTGAACTGACTCGACGTCGAGGTCGGGATCTCGAGTCGATCGACGCCGGTGAGCGGACCCTTCACGGCGATCGGAAGGTGTCCGGCCTCCCCCAATTCCTCCACCGACGCGCCGAGCGTGCGCAATGCATCGATGGTCGCACCGAGTGGACGACGACGCATCGCGGCATCGGCGTCGAGCACCCCGCGTTCTGAACTCAGCGCCATCGCGGCGGCGATGAACCGTGCGGTCGTGCCCGACTGGTTGGCGTCGAGGGTCGCTCCCGCGACGTTCGGCGTGCCCGCAACACCGGTGACCGCCACGCTCGCGGCAGCGCGATCGATCACCACGTCGGCCCCGAGACCAGCGATGCACGAGAGCATCGCTTCCGTGTCATCGGCGAACAGCACACCATCGAGACGACTGGTTCCAGCGGCGAGGGCGGCACACAGCAGGGCCCGATTGGTGATGCTCTTCGATCCCGGCGGACGCACGACTGCGTCGACAGGACGATCGAACGGGACGATCGTCAGCCGGTCCGGCAGTGCCCTCACCGGTCGTCGCCTCCGACCGGGCGGAGCACCGCTCGGTAGCCCTGCCCGACGAGGCCATCACGCAGCCGTTCGCCGTTCTCGGCCTCGACGAGGAGGATGAGAACACCCTCGTCGCCCTCGACGGAGTGGGCGATCTCGATGTCGGCGATGCTCACATCGAGATCGGTGGCGAGGGTCGTCACCTTCGCGAGCGCGCCCTTCTGATCGGCGATCGGAACCCGCACCTCGGCGAGTTCATCGGCCATCGTGAAGCGCGCCGGCAGAGCACGACGCGCCGTGCGAGCGCGGTCGAGCAGCGCCACGAGACGTTCGCGGTCATCGGTCGCGACCATGTCCCGCACATCGCTGAGCTGTTCGATGAGGCGGTCGAGCTCGAGCACGATCGCCTCGCTGTTGCCCTTGCAGATGTCGGGCCAGATGCCGGGGTGACCGGCGGCGATGCGCGTCATGTCACGGAAGCCACCGGCCGCCAGTCGCATGAGTCCGCGTTGCTCGACCGATTGCTCCGCGGCGAGACCCATGAGGCTCGCGGCAGTGAGATGGGGAACGTGCGAGACGATGGCGACCATCGAGTCGTGACGTTCGGGAGGCAGCGAGACCACTTCGGCTCCGAATCCGGCGGCGATCGAACGCACGGTGGCGAACGCGTCGTCATCAGTCGCGGCAATGGGTGTCAACACCCACGTGCGGCCCTCGAACAGATCGGCGCGCGCACCGTCGAGGCCCTCGAGCTCGCTTCCGGCCATGGGGTGCCCCCCGACATAGCGAGGTTCGGCCATCAATGGAACCATCGGCGACTTCACGCTTCCCGCATCGGTGACGAGACCGGTCGTCGAATCGAGTGCCCACCGCACGGCATCGGGAACCACTCCGACCGGAGTGGCGACGACGGTGAGATCGACGTCGTCGCCGTCGGCCCAGCACGCGTCGATGATCTGCCGATCGAGCGCAGCGGCGGTCCGGGAGTCGTCGTTGTCGCGCCCGAGGACGGTCCATCCTGCGTCGCGGAGGGCGAGCGCGATCGAGCCCCCGATGAGGCCGAGCCCGATCACGAGTGCTCTCGATGGATCGGCCATGTCAGTCCGCCAGATCGTTGCGGAGCGCCACAGCACCTTCGAGGTACACGTGCTTGAGTTCCGAACGGGACTTGTCGGTCTCGAAGTGCATGAGCACACGGATGCACATCGGCAGAGCGCCATCGACATCCTGCTCCTGGGCGCCGATGAGGGGAACGTCGGTGAATCCGATCTCCCGAGCCGCCGATGCCGGGAACGCCGATCGGATGTCGACTGTCACGGTGAACAGCACACTGATCACGGCATCGAGATCGACGCCATTGCGGGCGCACATCTCCTGCAGCAGCGCGATCGTGCGCTGGCGCACCTGATCGGCAGTGTCGGTCTCGATGGTGGTGGCTCCACGCAGGGCGCGCACGGATGACATGGCGGCGATCCTAGGGGCGGGGCCCGGACGGAGCCGCACCTGTTGCGTCGCCCTCGACGACGGCTCGTTCGAGCGCGCGGAGCTCCGCCTGCGTCAACTCTCGCCACGAGCCGGGCTTGAGCGAACGGTCCGACAATGGGCCGATCCTCGTGCGGATCAGTCGCTTCACCGGGTGACCGATCGCTTCGCACATGCGGCGCACCTGACGATTGCGCCCCTCGTGGATCGTGATGCGAAGGATCGACGGCGCGAGGAGGTTGGCGCCCGCGGGCGCAGTCATGCCGTCCTCGAGTTCGACACCCTCCCTCAGGCGCCTCACCGCGCCCCGAGTGGGCTCGCCATCGACATGCGCGATGTATTCCTTCTCGACACCGAACGACGGATGGGTCAGTCGATGCGCGAGGTCTCCATCGTTGGTGAGGAGCAACAGCCCCTCGGTGTCCATGTCGAGTCGACCGACCGGGAACACGCGCGGGTCATCGGGTACGAGTGACACGACGGTGGGCCGACCCTGCGGATCATCGGCGGTCGTGACGACACCCGTCGGCTTGTTGAGCAGCAGGTGCACATGACCGGGTCGCACGCCGACGAGCGCGCCGTCGACCCGCACCTGATCGACGTCGACATCGACACGACGACCGAGTTCGGCGACATCACCGTTGACACGCACCCTGCCCGAGGCGATCAGTTCCTCACACGTGCGGCGGCTTCCGAATCCGGCACGAGCCAGCACCTTCTGGAGCCGCTCGCCCTCCTCGTTCACCCCTGGTCGTCCCCGTCGAGCAGTGCGCCGAGGGTCGGACGATCCTCCGCCGACTCCTCCTCACCGTTGGCGAGGCGCTCGGCCTCGGCCTCGGCCACATCGACCCGCAGGCCGTGCTCGAGCGCCTCGACCACATCAGCACCGGGGACGAATTCGGCGATGGCCGGCAACTGCGAGAGCGAGTCGAGACCCATGCGGATGAGGAAGTCGGGCGTGGTGCCGAACAGCACCGCCTGGCCGGGGCCCGGATCGCGCGCGACCTCGGCGATGTAGCCACGCTGTTCGAGCGTGCGCACCACGCCGTCGACGTTCACACCGCGGATCGACGCGATCTGCATGCGACTGATCGGTTGCTTGTAGGCGACGATGGCGAGCGTCTCGAGCGCGGCCGCCGAGAGCCGCGCCGACTGGCCCTCGAGCACGAAGCGCTCGATCCACGGCGCCTGCTC
>CAYVUO010000048.1:0-12159 GCA_964454715.1 uncultured Bifidobacterium sp.
ACGACCGCGGTGGCCAACCGGATCTCGGGAACTTCACGACCGACGATGGCGAGAGCGGTCATCGCATCGAGCCCCATCACCTGTGCCAACCAGAACGTGTCGAAGCCGTGAGCATGCGCCGTGCGCGCCCGCTCGACGACCTCCTCGATCGTGTGGGCGCCACTGCCTCCGAACAGACCGATGCGCATTGCGGTCCCCCTCAGATCCGATGCGTGTCGGCAGAACGTACCTGCATCGGCGCGCGCCCGCCCGGGAACTCGGCCGATCGTGCGAGCGATGTGGTAGGACCGCACGATGGATTCCGGTTCACCAGAGGCCTTCCAGGCCGAACTCGATGCGCTCATCGGGCGCCCGGCGGGAGGAACGGGAATCACCGTCGCTCCCGACCCAGTCAACCAGCCGATGATCAGACACTGGGCCGCCGCGTTCGAGGACGCCAACCCCGTCTACGTCGACCCCGACGCAGCAGCGCGCAGTCGCTTCAGCGAGATCGTCGCCCCTCCGCTGATGCTGCAGACGTGGACGATGCCGACGCCGATCATCACCGGCATCGCCGAGCGCGGTGGTCAGCCCACCGAGTCGACGGGCGAGAGCATCATGACGGTGTTCGAACGCCAGGGCTTCACTGGCACCCTGGCTGTCGGTTCGGAGTTCGAGATCGCACGTCACCTGCGACTGGGTGAGGTCATCTCGGCCACCAACGTCGTCGAGTCGATCTCGGAGGAGAAGCAGACCCGGCTCGGTCGCGGTCGCTTCGTCACCTGGCTCACCACCTACACGACCGCCGATGGCGAAGTGGTGGGCAACCAGCGATTCCGCATCCTCAAGTTCGTTCCCGGGAGCGCATGATGGCCACCCCACTGCGTCCATCGATCTCGCCCGACACCGCGTTCTTCTGGGATGGCCTGCGAGAGCGACGTCTGCTCATCCAGCGCTGCGCGTCGTGCGGTGAGTTGCGTCATCCGCCGCGGCCGATGTGCCCGAACTGCCTGTCGCTCGAATGGGACACCATCGAAGCGAGCGGACGGGGAACCGTCCACAGCTTCGTGATGCCGCAGCATCCGAAGTTCCCCTTCATGGACTACCCCTACATCGTCGCCCTCGTCGATCTCGCCGAGGGCGTGCGCCTCGTGAGCAACCTCGTCGACATCGCGCCCGATGATGCATGGATCGACATGCCGGTAGAGGTGTGCTTCACGGAGTTCGACGACGGCTTCGTGCTCCATCAGTTCCGACCCGAGGAGGCCCGATGACCGCCACTCCCTCACCGAAGGTGGGCGACGAACTGCCCGAGTTGGCGCTCGAGATGACGGCCACACGGATCGTGGCCGGCGCGATCGCGACTCGCGACTTCATGCCCGTGCATCACGACCGTGACTACGCGAATGCGCAGGGTGCCCCCGAGATCTTCATGAACATCCTGTCGACAAATGGCTACTGCGGTCGCTATCTCACCGATTGGGCCGGCCCCGAGTCTCTCGTGCGGTCGCTGGCCATCCGCTTGGGCGTGCCGGTGTTCGCCAACTCGACGTTGCGATTCACCGGGCGCGTGACTGCGGTCGAGACCGTCGGCGACGAGCAGTTGGTGCACATCGATCTCGCGGCGTCGAACGACCTCGGCGACCACGCCACCGGCACCGCCGTCGTGGCGCTCCCGGCATGAGCGGGCTCGCCGGCCGCGCCGCCATCGTCGGCATCGGTCAGACGGAGTTCTCGAAGGAGTCGGGCCGCACCGAGCTGCAACTGGCATGCGAGGCCGTGCGCGCTGCGCTCGACGACGCCGGCCTCACCCCCGCCGACGTCGACGGACTCGTCACGTTCTCGCAGGACACCACCGAGGAGATGGAACTCGGCCGCAACCTCGGCTTCGACGAGATCACGATGTTCAGCCGCATCACCTACGGCGGCGGCGCCGCTGCAGCCACCGTGCAGCAGGCGGCGATGGCCATCGCCAGCGGTGCGGCCCACTGCGTCGTGGTCTACCGGGCGTTCAACGAACGATCGGGCCTGCGCTTCGGCAACATCGGTGGTTCGCTCTCGACCATGCCGCTTTGGTTGTCGTGGTACGCGCCGTTCGGCCTGTTGAGCCCGGCGTCGTGGGTGGCGGTTCACGCTCGTCGCTACATGCACGAGTACGGCGTCACCAATGCCGACTTCGGCCGCATCGCCG
Organism: uncultured Bifidobacterium sp.; assembly: GCA_964454715.1. Taxonomy (GTDB): domain Bacteria; phylum Actinomycetota; class Acidimicrobiia; order Acidimicrobiales; family Acidimicrobilacustridaceae; genus Acidimicrobilacustris. The sequence continues at coordinate 2,171 of CAYVUO010000048.1, forward strand.
TGGTCGACCGTCATCACGCATCCACCAATCCGAACGCGTGGTTCTACGAGCGTCCCATCACCCTCGACGATCATCAGAACTCGCCATGGGTGGTCGAACCGGTGGTGCGACTGCTCGACTGCTGTCAGGAGAGCGACGGCGGCGTGGCACTGGTGATCACGTCGGTCGAGCGGGCGCAAGACCTTCCACAGCGACCAGCGATCATCAGCGCGGCCGCCCAAGGCGCGACGGGAGATGCCGAGATGATGACGAGCTACTACCGCGACACCGTCACCGGCCTTCCCGAGATCGGCCTCGTCGGCAAGCAGTTGTGGCGTCAGTCGGGGCTCACACCCGCCGACATCGACACCGCCTTCCTCTACGACCACTTCACACCATTCGTGTTCATTCAGCTCGAGGAGCTCGGCTTCTGCGGCCGCGGTGAGGCCAAGGACTTCGCCACGATCGACCGACTGTCGGTCGGCGGTGAACTGCCGATCAACACGAGCGGTGGTCTGCTCGGCGAGGCGTACATCCACGGCATGAACGGCATCACCGAAGTAGTGCGTCAGATCCGCGGCACGTCGGTCAACCAGGTCGACGATGTCGAACATGCACTCGTCACCGCCGGCACCGGCGTGCCGACGAGCGGGCTGATCCTGTCGAAGGCGTGACGGGGATACGGTTTCCACGTGGATGGCCGTTCTGAATCGTCTGGAATCACTTCGGCGACCGACAACGAGGAGGGCCATCGAGGCGATACCCGCTCCAAGCTCGTCAGGGCCGCTCTCGACATCATCGAAGCCCACGGCATCGATGCTCTGCGCATCGACGACGTGGCTGCCGATGTGGGCGTGACCAAGGGTTCGCTCTACTGGCACTTCGCCGACCGCGAAGCCCTCATCCACGCGGCACTCGCTCAGCACATCGCCGACTCCCTCGAGGCGGCCTACGCAAGCACGTACGACGCCGTCACACCTGCCGACGGGAAGATCGACTACCTCGCAAGGGTCGCACCACACATCGTCGACCCCTACGACGCCGAGGCGATGGATCGTCGCTGGCGGAGACTCGAGATGTTGTGCGCGATCCGTCGCGATCCCGAGTTGTGGCAACGGGCGCAGGAGATGCACGCATCATCACTCGAGCGATTCACCGACCTCATGGTCGAGGTTCAGTCGAAGGGTCTGATGCGACCGGATGTCGACCCGAAGTCGGTCGCAGTGGCGATCCAGGCGATCGGTATGGGTTCGATCTGGATCGACATCGTTGGAGCCGATGCGCCCGATCCGGGTTCTTGGCACATGATGATGATGTTCCTCATCCAATCGCTGTTCCCGAACGACTGACGGCACCGATCGCCCGCCTTCGCTTGGGTCGAAGGTCGAGACATGGTCCGACGTCAGGCTGAACCAGGATCGATGACCATCGTGCGCATGACCGCATCAGTCATGTTGTCGATGAACTCGACGGGATCGAGCGGACCGTCGAACGGATCGAACATCTTCGAGAACTCGCGGGAACGCAGCGGCGCAGCAGCTCCCTGACACAGGAACCACAACTCGCGGATCCGTGTCTCGCGGATGACGCCGGCGGCGTGCAGGCGATCGCGGAGCGCGACAGTGTCAGCGAGAAGGATTCCGAGCCCCGATTCACCGACGAGCACCGCGCGCTCCGATTCCGCGATCCCCTCGTGATGGAGCAGCTCGCCCAATGTCGGATGGCGCGAGGTGATCACCATGAAGGCACGCACGATCGCGCGAAGCCGAGCGAGGTCGTCTTCGGGTGGGGGGTTGCCGACCTCGGCCTCGAAGTCCGCAACCATGAGACCGACTCCGTGTCGCACCGCAGCGCGGTAGAGATCGATCTTGGGGCCGAATCGCTTGGAGATGGTCTCGTGGCTCAGCCCCAACTCGGCGTTGAGCGCTCGCACCGACATCGCGTCGTACCCCAAGGCTGCGAAGGCGGCGAAGGCGGCGGTGAGGATGGCTTCGTCGCTCACGAGGGGCGGTCGACCACGGGTGGGCATACCCAAAGGTTGACACACGCCAAGGTTCTACCGATAGATTGGCACCTGCCTAGATAATCGAACAGGAGCCCCTCATGCGCATCCTCCGCCATCTCATCCTCGCCGGTGCCGTCGTCATGCTCGTCGCTGCCGGTTGCGGGGGTTCAGGTTCCTCGAGCAGCGCCACGACGACCGCGCAGAACGGTGATTCGGGGTCGACGAACCAACACGTCTTCGAGGCCGATCACTTCGCGTCGGGTGCGATCGTCGGCGACGTGACAACCGAGGACTGCACGCTCAGTGGCGGCACCAAGACGCAATGCGTGCGCGTCACCATCGCCGGCTATCCGAGCAGCTACAAGGTGGGACCGTTCTGCCCCGAGACGATCACGACGCCCTCGAACGACGCTGGCATCTGGTTCGACGGCAAGGGCGTCTACGACCTCAGCGGCAACTTCATCGCCAACCTGGCCGAGTTCTATGGCGACGATCAGTGGCACATGTACGACAGCGACGGGAAGGTGAAGATCACCGACACCAAGGAAGCGTTCGACGGAGCGGCGCGACCGAACGTCGACCCCGCCTATCAGAACCATTGCGTCGAGGGCCGGCTCGAATGGCTCACCGGTGGCGTGCCCGTCCAGACCACCGTGCTCATCCCGGTGCGACCGGTGAAGTCGAAGAGCGCGTCATCGGCCCATCCCGGCAACTTCGGCATCACGTTCGATGGTGTCGTGATCGCCGAAGCGGCACCGGTCAATGCGATCCTCGGAGCGCACACGATCGCTTCGTTCGACGACTGCGGAGGTCACTTCAACCCTGCAGCGGGGTATCACCTGCACGGCGCGATGGGTTGTGGCCACCTCGAAGACGAACCGGCCGAGGATGACTCGGCCATGTTCGGTTTCGCGATCGACGGCTACCCGATCCACCTTCCCTTGCAGGGCGATGCGCTTGCGTCGGCCGATCTCGACGAATGCAACGGTCACTCCACGCCGACCGAGGGCTACCACTACCACGCGAACGACGCGTCGAAGAATGCGGTGATCCCCTGCCTCATGGGCGAGTACGCCTCGACCGGTGACGCCGGTGGACCGCCCCCAGGCGGACCGCAAGGTCCACCTCCGAGTCGCTGAATGCTCCCTAGCATCTGCTCACCCCCCTACCGACACGACGAGCGGGCTGATCCTGTCGAAGGCTTGAATCAGCCCATGACGAAGCTCCGAACCGTCGCCGCAATGCTCTTCTGCTCACTCGCTCTGCTCGGCGCGGCGTGTGGTGGATCCACCAAGTCGAGCGACTCGACCTCATCGGATGCCACGACGACGTCGACGACCGCTGGCTCCACCAACAGCATCGTCAACAAGTGGGTGGGGCCGCCCGCCGACACCACGAAGCTGCCGATCGGCACGTCGAAGGTGTCACTCACCGGGCCGGCGGTGGGTGGCCTGTACTCCTGCTCCGCCGGCAACGCAGGTGGCGGTGGCGCTCATGCGGCCGGCCCCTGGATCGACGCAGCCACCGGCACCTGGAACCTCTCGAAGAAGATCTCGGTGCAGGGCGATGTGTCGTGGCCCATGGCCTCGTACACCGAGAGCATCGAAGGCGGTACCCGCAAGATCAAGAGCAATGGGCTGCCCGTCGGTTCGGTGACGGGCACGTTCCCCATCGCCTCGAACGACCCCGCCTACGCCTACGACCGCAATCCCAACCGGATCGCCAGCAACGACGTCAGCATCGCGTTGCCCGTCAGCCCGACTGCAGCGGCGAAACCCACATGTCTCGGCAAGGGCCGCATCGGCGTACTGAAGAACGGAGTTTCGCTGTTCGCATCGGTCGATGAAGTCAACCGCGATGCAGTCGCATATGAGACGCAGGACAAGTGCGACGGCCATCCGCAGCAGACGAGCGTGTACCACTACCACGACGTCCCGTCCTGCATCCGAGACGCGGCGAAGGGGTCATCGACGGTCGTCGGCTACGCGTACGACGGGTTCCCGATCGTCGTCGAGCGCGACGCGTCGGGGAACCTGCCTACGAATGCCGATCTCGATCAGTGCCACGGGCGCACATCACAGATCGAACTCGATGGCAAGGTCGTCGAGATGTACCACTACTCCGCGACCTACGAGTTCCCGTACTTCATCGGCTGCTTCAAGGGCACACCGATCTCGTGACGGCCCAGTAGCGGCCCAGCTCGCTGAGCGCGAGTTGCGCGCCGCCATCGCAGCCCCTGCGCACTCCGGCGTAGATTGCCGAGTGGGGCCGGCCGTGTGCCGGGTAGTGAGACTCGAGGGGAACCGTGCTCGACCATCTGATCATCGGAGCCACCGTCGTCGACGGCACCGGCGCGCCAGCGTTCGCCGCCGATCTCGGCATCCGCGACGGACGCATCGTGGCGATCGCCGAACCCGGCACCCTGAACGAGGAAGCGCGCGAGACCTTCGATGCGACGGGCTTGATGGTGTGCCCGGGTTTCGTCGACATGCACACGCACTACGACGCGCAGCTCTTCTGGGATCCGTTCGCCGCTCCGTCGAACCTGCACGGCGTCACGTCGGTGATCGGCGGCAACTGCAGCTTCAGCATCGCCCCCGTGCGCCCCGAGGACGTCGATTACATCCGACGGATGCTGGCCAAGGTGGAGGGCATGCCGATCGTCGCGCTCGAGGAGGGCGTGCCGTGGACGTGGTCGACCTTCGGCGAGTACCTCGACGCGCTCGAGGGAACCATCGCCGTCAATGCAGGGTTCATGGTCGGTCACAGCGCATTGCGCCGCAATGTGCTCGGCGCCGAGGCCAACTTCCGTGCGGCGAGCGCCGACGAACTCGACCAGATGCGGCGAGTGCTCGCCGACTCGATCGAGGCCGGGGCACTGGGCCTGTCGGTGGACTGCTCGACCGCGCACAGCGATGGCAACGGCGACCCCGTGCCGGCGAAGGGCGCCGATCGCGAGGAGATCCTGGCCTTGTGCGAGGAGACCGGTCGCTGGCCCGGCACCACGCTCGAGGGCATCTTCGAAGGAGCCAGCGACGGATTCGACGAGTCGGAGCTCGAACTGCTCCCCGAGATGTCGGCGCGCGCCAATCGACCGCTCAACTGGAACCTGCTCGTGGTCGATGCCCGTGACCCGGGCCGCATCGATCGTCATCTCGCCGTGTCGCGGCGGGCCCGCGAGGTGGGCGGTCGCGTAGCCGCACTCACGATGCCGGTGATCGTGCCGATGAACATGAGCTTCGGCAACTACTGCGCGCTCAACCTGATGCCGGGATGGGGCCCGATCCTCAACGCGCCAGTGCCCGAGCGCATCGAGATGCTGCGCGACGAGCCGACCCGCCGCATGATGGTTGCCCGAGCCGACAGCGAGGAGGCCGGCATGTTCCGTCGCCTCGCCGGGTTCGCCGACTACGTCATCGGCGACACGTTCAGCGCGGCAAATGAGGGACTCGCCGGGCGCAAGGTGCGCGACATCGCAGCCGAGCGCGGCGACGCCGAACCCTTCGACACGCTGATCGACATCGTGATCGCCGATGACCTGCGCACCGTGCTGTGGCCGAGCGCGCCCGACGACGATGACGTGCACTGGGCCATGCGCCGTGAACTGTGGGATGAACCCGACGTCATCCTCGGTGGGAGCGACGCTGGCGCACATCTCGACCGCATGTGCGGCGGCTCCTACCCGACTCGCCTGCTTGCCGACTCCCTGCGGGGGCGCAAGTTGTTGAGCCTCGAGCGCACGGTACAGGCCCTCAGCGATGTGCCGGCACGGCATCTGGGACTGCGTGATCGGGGGCAGATACGAGAGGGATGGATCGCCGATCTCGTCGTGTTCGACCCGGCCACCATCGACACCGCTCCCCCGACGATCGCCACCGACCTCCCCGGCGGGGCACCCCGAATGCACGCTGATTCGGTGGGTGTGGTGCGCGTGTTCGTCGGCGGTGTGGTCACCGTGGCCGACGGAGCGCCCACCGGCGCCACGCCGGGCACGGTGTTGCGCTCAGGACGCGATACCGAGACGGTGACGGTGCACTGACGCGGCGTGCGCGCACTCGAACGCGCTGCGTCAGTACGAGAGTGCTAGGCCCGGGCGTGGCCATCGCACCCGACCGAGACATCCCGAACCCGACATCGTGATGTACGCCGTGCGGAGGTCGTCACCGGCGAAGCACACGTTGGTCGTCATGAAGTCGGGCACATCGACGTACTCGATGTCGCCGTTCGGTCGGTAGAGGCAGAGGCCATGGGAGATCGCTGCCACAACGACGGTGCCATCGGCTTCGACGGCCAGTGAATCGAAGTGATTGGGAGTAGCCATCAGGATCCGCGAGGCGCCCGCGACCTCGCCGGGCGCGGCGACATCCCATGCGAGCAGGCGACCGGTGTTGGTCTCGGCCACGTAGACGATCGATCCGTCGGGCGACAGGCCGACACCATTCGACCCGAGCAGACCCGATGCGACGCGGCGCAACCCCGTGCCGTCGGCGCGGGCGTAGAACAACGAGCCTCGATCAACGGAGCGCGAGTCGGACTTGCCGAGGTCCGTGAACCAGAACCCGCCGCTCGTGTCGAACACGATGTCGTTCGGGCCGAGGAACCGTTCGCCGTCGAGTCCGTCGAAGAGCCGTGTGATCTCGCCCGTGTCGGGGTCGATGCGGTCGACCCAACCGCCCTGGAAGCCGGCCGGCCGGGTGCTGCCGTTCTCGTCGATGGGGATCATCAACCCGCCGCGCTCGCTCCACGGGAAGCCGCCATTGTTGACGACGTAGAGCGCACCGTCGGGGCCGATCGCGGCGCCGTTCGGTCCGCCACCGGGAGTGGCGATGTCGCGCGACGAGCCATCGGGTGTCGTGCGCACGAGACGCCCGCCCCGAACGTCGACGGTGACGATGTCGCCGTTCGGCATGACGACCGGCCCCTCTGGAAAGCCGAGCCCCTCGGTCACGATCTCGATGTCCATGTGAACCCCCCTTGGCCACGACGCCGACATCCTCCCACCTCGTGGCAGACGTCGGGGGCAAGATGTCGACGACTTCCGTGGACGACCGAGGAGATCGGCGATGGAACAGCCTGCGATCCCACTCGACGCCACCGGGATCGACGCCGACTGGCTGAGCGCCGCACTCGAACCTCGATTCCCCGGAGTGCGCGTGGCTTCGGTGGAGGTGCTGCAACAACGACAGGTCACGAATGCGCACGCGATGTTGCGAGTGACATACGACTCGTCGAGCGGCGCGCCCGGGACGATGTTCTGCAAGATGCTGCCGAGCGATCCTCAGCGCAGGGCCGCGATCATCGCCACCGGGATGGGCCAACGCGAGGTGCGGTTCTACGAGAAGTTGGCGCCATCGCTGCCGATGAGATTCCCCGAAGTGTTCGTCGCACTCGAGCAGAGCGACGGTGCATTCGTCCTGCTGCTCGAGGATCTCGACGCTTCGAGCTGCGTGATCTCCGACGGACCGATGGGCGTTCCTCCCGACTCCGCAGCGGCAGCGTTGGAGGATCTCGCAGCACTCCACCTGAGTCATCTCGATCCGCACGCTCGCTCGTCGAAGTTCCCGTGGATCCTGTCTTCGAGTTCGAGCAGCGACTACGGGTCGGTGATGCTGCGCTACGGCCTCGACAACCATCGTGATCGCCTGAGCGACGAATTCGCCGAGATGGCGGAGCTTTGCATCGCCAAGCCCGGCGAGCTGCAAGAACTCTGGCATCGCGGACCGCAGACGATCATCCACGGCGACCCCCACATCGGCAACCTGTTCTTCGACGGCCCGCGTGTCGGATTCCTCGATTGGGGAATCATCAACGTGAACACCCCGATGCGCGACGTCAGCTACTTCCTCACGATGTCGATGACTGTCGACGATCGTCGTACTCACGAACGCGCTCTGCTCGCGCACTATCTCGACATCTGGAACTCAGGTGGCGGAGAGCCGATCTCGTGGGACGACGCATGGCTCGCCCATCGTGTGCACGCGGGGTACACGGTGCTGGCGTCCTGCCAGGTCGTGACCTTCCCGGCCGATGCGACTCCGCAACGTCAGGTGTTCGCCGCTGCGTTCCTCGAACGGGCGCAGGCGGCGGTCGCCGATCTCGGAGCGCGCGACGCGATCAGCCAGTTCGGCGGGATCTAGACCGACGAAAGCGGCTCGGACTCGAAACACGCAAGTCGCGTAGGCTCAGCGAAGTCTGTTGCTCGACGGAAGCGAAGGGGAACCCCGTGGGCCGCAAAGAACCGACGAAACTGCGCGTGGCACAGGTGACCGACACCCATGTGCCGTCATCGACCGCCGCTCCGACCGTGCTCGGGCTCCTCGCCAATTTCGACGCGGGTGACCCGATGGAGAACCTCGAACTGGTCATCGCGGCGATCGCGGCCCTCGAGCCATCGATCGACCTACTCGTCGGCACCGGTGACCTCGCCGACACTGGCGATCCGGCGGCGTATCGCCGTTGGAGAGAGAGCTTCTTGCCCCTGGGCGTACCCATGTGGGTGCTCCCCGGCAATCACGACCTCGCTGATTCCTTCGACGAGAACCTCGTGGGCAATGGCGTGCACTCTGCGCCGAGTAGCCGCCACGGTTCGTGGGAGTTCCTCTACGTACGCACCGGAAACACCGAATGGGGCGAAATCGATCACTCCCATGCCGAACAACTCCGGATCGCACTCCGGACTAGCGACGCCGACCACGTATTCGTATGGATCCATCATCCTCCTATTGGTCAGCGAGTAGCGGCCCACGAGACTCTGGTGCGCGACGACCTCCTTGCGGTGCTCGGCGACGACAATCGGGTCCGTGCCATTGCAGCCGGTCACACGCACTTCGCCACTGAACACGACTTAGACGGAATCCCGGTGTTCGTCGCACCGTCGACGTACACGGGCATTCCGGGTCCGGGCTTCCGCACCTTCGACCTCCACGAAAATGGAACCGTCTCCACTGAGGTGCACACGGTGGCGAGTCGAGTGGTCTTCGACGAGGAGCAGATCGCGCGTCTGATCGCAATGTCGTCTGAACGCCATGCTGCCGAACCAGTCGCGCGAAGAGGCGCCGGCGCGCACGCTAGGGCTCAGGTCGAGGGTTGGCGCGACGCGATCGCGGCCCGTTCTGCGAACCAGCACTGAACGACCACAGTGCGCCGATCGAAGCGCCCAGCGCCCAGATCGGGCGTCGAACGACGACGCCAACGCTCGACGACGTGTGGTCTCCGATGTCGGTCACGAACGAGCTGACCAACTCGTCGAGCAGTTCGCCCTGCATCATCAGCAGCATCTGCATACGTCGACGTAGCGCGTTGAAGGCCTGCAATCATCTTCCCCACTGAAACGGGCTCGGGTCGCGAGTCGCCTGCAGTGAGATTCTCGATCGCAAATGCGATCGGCTCCACGTCATCAGGGGTCGGAAGCAACTGTCGAATCAACAGTCTCGTGGAACGTGCGTCGGTCTGCAGCCAGTTCCCCGGCTGTTCATGCAGCGAGATGAGCACCTCGAGAGTCGAAAGTCCGAGCGACACAAGACCTGTGGGCGCCACCGGGCCGGCTCGTGCCGGAGTTGCGGTGATTGAATACATGGTGCCCTCCGCATTGTCGCGGTTTGCCACGTGGAAGTCGGAACCGGCGAACGTCGTGGGTGGTAGACATCCACGATGGAGCGCACGACGTCCTACTGCCGCATCTGTGCGGCGGGCTGCGGGATCATCGTCAACACCGACGGGCAGCAGGTGATCGATGTCGTGGGCGACCCGGAGCACCCGACCTCTCGCGGCTATCTGTGTGCCAAGGGGCGCGGACTCGTCGAATGGCACAACAGCCCCGATCGGCTCGACGCGCCTCGTCTGCGCGGCCGCAACACGACCTGGGACGAGACCCTCGACGATCTGGCCGACGCGCTTCGAGGCCTGCTCGCCACTGGTTCTCCTGACGCGATCGCCCTCTACCTAGCGACGGGCCTTGCGTACGACGCCGCCGGCCAGATGATCGCGCCCACGTGGCTGAAGTCGA
>CAYVUO010000049.1:0-11970 GCA_964454715.1 uncultured Bifidobacterium sp.
GGCGTGGGATCCCTCGACGAACCAGGTCGAGCCCGATCCGGCCAGACGCGGCCGCTGACCAGTCGCATCGGCCAACTCGTCGCGCCAACGTGCGAGACGGGGCTCGACGACGAGGGCCGCCGGCTCGAGATCGTTGCCGTGGTCCCCCGCGGGGCCGCCGAGCTGGTCCCAGGCCCGATACACCGCCGGGGTCGAACATCCGAAGGGAGGCGTCAGGAGCGTGAGCGTGCGCTCGATCGCGTCGAGTGGTTCGACCAGTTCGCCGATGCCCCTCACGCGGGCCCGACCGCCGACGAGGCAGAACGGCACGTCTGCTCCCACGGCCACGGACCGCTCGACATCTTCGTAACCGCACCAGCGCAACACCGCGGCTGCATCGGACGAACCGCCGCCGAGGCCGGCGCCCGCTGGGATCCTCTTGTTCACGCGCACCCGCGCCGTGCGTCCCGCGAGTTCGAGGGCCCGGCGCACGAGGTCCTCGCGCTCGTCGACGACGAACTCCGTTCCGTCCGCAGCGAGGTACGCGACATCGATCACATCCGAGGGCTCGATGACGAGTTCGTCGCCGAGGGACACCATCTCGGCATCGATCAGGTGGTAGCCGTCGTCGCGCACCCCGGTGACACGCAATGAGAGGGTGAGCTTGGCCGGCGCCAGCACCGCATCGTTCACGGGTGCATCATGACGCAGTGGCGCCGCCATGCACGGCATCGCACAGCGCACCCCACTGTTCGATGGTGAGACGTTCCGGGCGATCGTCCGGCGCCACACCTGCGGCCTCGAACTGCTCCGCAGAGACGACGCCTGCCAGTGAACGACGCAGCATCTTGCGGCGTTGGCCGAACGCGGTGCGCACGAGCGCCATGAGTTGCTCGCGATCGGCGTCGACCACAGGGGCTGGCCGGCGAGTGACCGCCACCATCACCGACTCGACCCTGGGCCTCGGAACGAAGACCGTGGCCGGGATGCGAGCGACGACGCGCGCTGTGGCGTCGAGCGCCAACTTCACCGATGGGATGCCCCATGCGGCCGTCCCCGGTTCGGCGGCGAGTCGCTCCCCCACCTCGCGCTGGACCATCACCAGCATCCGCGACACCCGCGGTGCGAGTTCGAGCACGTCGAGCACGATCGTCGTGGCCACGTTGTAGGGCAGGTTCGCGACGAGCGCCCACGATGGTGCGTCACCGAGCACCGAATCCCAGTCGAGATCGAGCGCATCGGCGTGCACCACATCGACGCCGAGCGGCGCGACAGTCTCGGCGAGCACGCCGAGCAGATGGCGGTCGAGCTCGATCGCGCGCACATGCGCGCCCGTCGCCGCGAGTTCGACCGTCATCGATCCGACGCCGGGACCGATCTCGACCACATGGTCATCGGGTCCGACACCAGCGAGGGCGACGATGCGACGAACGGTGTTGGGATCGGCGAGGAAGTTCTGACCGAGCGCCCGACTCGGTGACAGACCGTGACGCTCGAGCAGTTCGGTGATCTCGCTGCGGGTGAGCGTCACCCGCAGGCGCCGCCCCATGGCGAGCGCCCATGGCGGGCGAGCATCGCGAGGGCGACGATGTCCTGATCGGCCGGCGAGGCATGGTGCGGCGCGACTCCCACGAGATCGTGACGGCCGATCGCAGCGGCGACCGAATCCCAACCGCCCTGGTAGATCTGGTACGCGCCCATGAACTGGCCGGAGGGATCGACTGCGGTGTAGTCACCTCGCGATTCGCGCCAGCGCACGCAGGTGAGGAACGCGGCATCGGACTGACTCGGCGCCGGAAGTGTCACCACGGGACGGGTCGTGGTCGTGGTCGTCGTCTGGGGGACGCGTCGCACCGTCGTGGTGGTCGTGGGCGCGAGGGTCGTCACGGGCGCCGGAAGCGTCGTGGACACCTCGAGGATCGTGGCCGGCGGCGCCTCGGTGGTGGGCGCGATGAGCACGATCGCATCCTCGGTGGCGCTGGCGACGACCGCGCCGCCCGACCCGCCCGAGGAGAGCAGGTCGATCACCAACAGCGGGATGCACGCGACGGTGACGGCCAGAGCGACCATCAGACGTCGTTGTGTCGAGCGTGCGGTTGCGTTCAGGGCGGATGTACTCCGGTGCGGCGACAGGGCCCGGCGCACGCACGGGGCACCTGTCGCGGGAAGACCCACGCAGTCACTCCGCCCGGAGCCGTCCCGCGAACCTAGGAGCGGTCCATCACCCCCGCAACTCGCATGACGGGCCGAGGGAGTTCGTGCGCTTGCGAATTGCCTGCTCAGGGGCTCGAGTTGTCCACAAGCCCGCCGAGCTCCGACGTTTCCCCTAGTGAGGGAGGCGGTACACCCTCGTCGCGTTCTTCCATGTGACATCCGCCACAGATTCGATCGATTCGCCCCGGACCTCGGCGATCGCCGCACCCACCAACGCCACGAGGGCCGGACGATTCGGCTTCCCGCGATGGGGCACGGGAGCCAGGAACGGAGCATCGGTCTCGACCAGCAGTCGATCGGCGGGACAGGCCGCGGCCGCCTCCCTCACCTCGGGCGCCTTCGGGAAGGTCACGATTCCACTGAAGGAGATGTGGGCGCCGAGATCGAGACAGCGACGCATCTCGTCACGACCGCCGGTGAAGCAGTGGATCACGGTGCGCTCGGGTATGCCCTCGGCGCCCAGCACGTCGATGGTGTCGTCCCATGCCTCGCGCGTATGCACGACGAGGGCCAGGTCGTGGGCGTGTGCGAGCGCGATCTGCTCCGCGAACGAAGCGCGTTGCACATCGCGGGGTGAATGGTCGTAGTGGTAGTCGAGCCCGCACTCCCCGACCGCGACGACACCGGGTGTGGTGAGCAGTTCGGCGATGCCATCGAGACCGCCGGACGAATCGTGCGGGTGCACGCCGACCGTGGCCCACACCCCGTCGAACCGATCGGCGACCGCGATCGCGTCACGGGACGTGGCGAGATCGGTGCCCACGACGATCATCCGCTCCACCCCGCCCGCGCGCGCCTCGGCGACGGCGTCGTCGGCATCGGGCCATCGACCCTCATCGCCACCGATGTGGCAGTGATCGTCGATCCAGCGCACGTGGCTCATGACGAGATGCGGGGGAACAACGCGTCGCCCTTGGTGACGGGGAGCCCACCCGGATAGCCGCCCCACCGCGCCGCATCGGGTAGACGCTGATCGAGCGGCGAACCCTCGAGACCGATCCGCGACCAGATGGCGGCACAGGTCGAGGGCATCGCCGGCGACGCGAGCACGGCCACGAGTCGCAGCACCTCGAGCGCATCACCCATGACGGCGTCGAGCGCGGGGCCCGGTTCCATCTTCCACGGTTCGTTGGCTTCGAGATGAGCGTTCGCCTCCCGCACGAGCCGCCACGTGGCCTCGAGCGCCAAGCTGGGAGCGATCGCCTGCCAGTGCGCGGCGGCATCGGCGTGGGCCTGCTCCGCCACCGCAGCGAGTGGCGAATCGAAAGCGGGTGCGGGCCCGATGCCATCGCACTTCTTGCCGACCACGGTGGCGACCCGGGAGAGCAGATTGCCCAGGTTGTTGGCGAGGTCTGCGTTGTAACGCGACACCATCCCCTCGTACGAGAAGTCGCCATCGGGACCGAAGGGCACATCTCGCAGGAACTGGTAGCGGAACCCATCGACGCCGAAGTCGGCCACCAGATCGGCGGGGAAGATCTGGTTCAGACGAGTCTTCGACATCTTCTCGCCACCCACGAGGAGGAAACCGTGCACTGCGAGTCGGGACGGCGGCGCGATGCCGGCGGCCATGCACATCGCGGGCCAGTACACGCAATGGAATCGCAGGATGTCCTTGCCCAGCAGGTGATGGACCGAGGGCCACCACTCGCCGAACCGCGCCGGGTCGGCGCCGTATCCGACGGCCGTGGCGTAGTTGATGAGTGCGTCGTACCAGACGTAGAAGACGTGGCCGTCGTCCCATGGCACCGGAACGCCCCAAGAGATCGACGTGCGTGACACCGACACGTCCTTCAACCCTTGTCGGATGATGCCGAGCGCTTCATTGCGCTTGCCCTCGGGTTGCACGACGTCGGGATTGGCGGCGTACCAGTCGAGCAACGGTTGCTCGAACTTCGAGAGTTCGAAGAACCAGTTGTCCTCCTCGAGCCACTCGACGGGCCGACCGTGGATCGGGCAGTTGCCGTCGGTCAGATCGGCTTCGTCGTAGTACGCCTCGCATGGCACGCAGTAGAGGCCGGCGTAGGTGTCCTTGCGGATGTGGCCGTTGTCGAAGATCGCCTGCATGAACGCCTGCACCGACTCGATGTGACGCGGCTCGGTCGTTCGGATGAAGTCATCGTTGCTGATGTCGAGCGAGGCCCAGGTCTCACGGAATCGGGCGCTCGTGAGATCGGCCTGCTCGATCGGGGTGAGGCCGTTGGCCTCGGCCGAGCGCTGCACCTTGAGCCCGTGCTCATCGGTTCCGGTGAGGAACACCACGTCGTCGCCGAGCAGCCGATGCCAGCGGGCGAGCGCGTCGGCGGTCACGGTCGTGTAGGCGTGCCCGATGTGGGGCACGTCGTTCACGTAGTAGATCGGAGTCGTGACGTAGAAGCGTTCGGGCACGTTGCGAGGCTACGCGTCCACGCTGCGGCGGACGAACCTCACGACCCGACGAACACCCATCGGCCGTCCCGCTGCACCACATGGCCCGCGGTCGGGGTGGCGTAGTGGGTGCCGAGGATCAGCGTGGACCCCGAGAACTCGTCGCGCATGCGTCTGCGCGTGTCGGCGCCCTGCGCGCCATCGTGGTCGCCCGCCATCCCCCAGTCGGGCTCGGCCCATTGCACGGGATGATGGGTGGCGTCACCGGTTATGAGCGCTCGCTGCCCCTCGGACTCGATGAGCACCGATACGTGCGCCGGCGAATGGCCAGGCGTCGGCACGAAGCGCACGGCGTCGTCGATGCGGTGGTCCGCCTCGACGAGATCGGCCAGGCCGGCATCGACGATCGGCACCACGGTGTCGGAGAGGTTCATCGCGTAGCCACCGGGCTGGGCCATCCAGTGGTCGTACTCGTCGCGACAGAACAGATGTCGCGCATTCATGAACGTGGGCACCCACCGATCGCCCTCGGGTCGCGTGTTCCATCCGACGTGGTCGAAGTGCAGATGGGTGCAGCACACGACGTCGATGGAGTCGGGAGGGAAACCGGCGCCGCTCAATCGATCCAGGAACGCCGGATCGCCGCGGAAGTCGTCGCCGAGCCCGGGGATCGCCCGGTCGCCGACACAGGTGTCGACGAGGATGCGCAGCCCACCGCTCTCGATCACGAACGCATGGATCGAGAGCGTCGTCGTGCCGTCGGCACCCAGGAACGAGGGTGCGAGCCAGTCGGCATGGGGTTCGAGCGCAGCCGGCGTGGCAGCGGGAAGCAACCCGGCGAGCACGAGCGTCTGTTCCATCTCACCGATCTTGGTGACGGACACCGCGCCCACCGTCCACCGCATCGGTCCGCCTTCGGTCGTGATCGCCATGGTCCCCCCCTCCCCACCAAGCGTGACAGATGTCGGGGTCCTGTGAACGCTCCGTGAAGTACCGGGGATCCACCGAGGGGCCACAAATGCCCGTGGTACGTTCCGCGACGTGACCGATTCACTCGCCGAAGACCGGGCCGCCCTCTCGCCGCTGCCCCCCGAACGCACGGTCGACCTGCCCGAGACCCGCGGCTACCGCTTCAAGGCCCGGGTGCTCGGCAAGCCGATGCACAACGCCGACCTCGCCCACGAACGCCTGGGCAAGCCCACCGCCCTCGCCGTGTTCGCGTCCGACGCACTGTCGTCGACCGCATACGCGAGCGAGGAGATCCTGCGAACGCTGCTCGTGTTCGGCGGGGTGGGCGGCATCGGCGTCCTTGCCTACAGCTACCTCACGCCGATCACCATCGCTCTCGTCGTCGTGATGGTCATCCTGATCTTCAGCTATCGCCAGACGATCAAGGCCTACCCGTCGGCCGGCGGCGCGTACATCGTCACCAAGGACAACCTCGGTGTCATCCCCGCGCAGATCGCCGGCGTCGCTCTCCTCACCGACTACATCCTCACCGTTGCGGTGTCGACCTCAGCGGGTGTGGCCGCGCTCTACTCGACGTTCCACGGCATCTATCCGTACCGAGTACCAGTGGCCATCGGCTTCATCACGATCATCAGCGTCATGAACCTGCGCGGTGTGAAGGAGTCCGGCAAGATCTTCGCCGTCCCCACCTATGCGTTCATCGTGTGCATCTTCACGATGATCGTCACCGGCATCATCCGGGCCACCTTCGGCGGCGGGCTCGAGGCGGTCGTGCCCGAGGATCCCGTTGCACTCGAGGCCACGGGGGCCGTCGGGCTGTTCCTCATCCTGCATGCATTCGCCTCGGGCGGTGCCGCCATGACCGGCATCGAGGCCATCTCCAACGGCGTCCCCGCCTTCCGCAAGGTCGAATGGAAGAACGCGCGCGAGACGCTGACGATCATGGGCGTACTGCTGGCGTCGATGTTCCTCGGACTCTCGTGGCTGGCCAGCCGACTCGAAGTCGTTCCGAGCGAGTCGAAGACCGTGATCTCACAGGTGGCCGAGGCCGTGTTCGGCGATTCGGCCATCGGGCACGCCGCATTCATCGCGACGCAGGCCGCCACGATGCTCATCCTCGTGCTGGCGGCCAACACCGCCTTCGCCGACTTCCCACGTCTGGCCAGCTTCCAGGCCGAGGACTCGTTCATGCCCCGCCAGCTCACCAAGCGCGGCCATCGCCTCGTCTATTCGAACGGCATCATCTCGCTCGCGATCGCCGCTGCCGTGCCGGTGATCATCCTTGGTGCTGATGTGACCAAGCTGATCCCGCTCTACGCCGTCGGCGTGTTCACCTCGTTCACGCTCTCACAGGCGGGCATGGCCCGGAAGCACATCGTCGACCGAGAGCAGGGATGGGTGATCGGCCTGATCATCAACGCGATCGGCGCCTTCACGACGCTCGTCGTCACCATCGTCATCGCCTCCTTCAAGTTCATGGATGGCGCGTGGCTCATCATCGTCCTGGTCCCGGTCCTCGTCGTGGTCGTCGTGCGCCTCAACAAGGTCTACGAACGTGAACAGGACGAGTTGGCGATCGAGGCCAGACGCGTCACCACCATGCGCGTGCGTCGCTCGCTCTCGGTCATCGTCATGGTCGGCAAGATCGACCGCAGCACGGCCAGGGCGCTCCAGTACGCCCGCACGATGCACCCCGATCGCCTCAAGGCCGTGCACATCGCGACCGACGACGTCCACGCCAATGAACTCATGCACGAGTGGACCGAACTGGGTCTTGCCGAGATCCCGCTCGAGATCGTCGAGTGCTCGACCCGCCGCATCAACCGGTCGGCGCTCGAGATCGCCGCCCAGGAGACCGCCGACCCCAAGGTCGAACTGACGGTGCTCATCCCCCGCCGCGAATACCGCAATCCGTTCCAGCGCCTGCTCCACGACCGCACCGGCGACTCCCTCGCCCGCACCCTGTCGGGCATCAAGCACGTCAACGTGACGTTCGTTCCCTATCTGTTCAACACGAGCGACGACGAGTTCGTCGACGCCACCGACGCGCTGCGCTAAGACTTCCCCCTGAGCAAGGGGGTCCCATGAGCGGACAGGTACGACTCGAGATCGACGGCGCCATCGCCACGATCACGAACGACAACCAGGACAAGCGAAACGCGTTCACGGACGACATGGACAAGCAGCTCTTCGACATCCTCGGGGAGCTGCGGGCGACGCAGGGCGTGAGGGCCATCATCTGGCGGGGCGAGGGCCACTCGTGGTCGTCGGGTCGAGATGTCGGCTCCATCGGCAACGACACCACTGGTCTCACCCACCACGAGCTCATGAGCCGCGGTCACCGTGGCATCCAGCAACTCTTCGAGCTCGACGCCCCCGTGATCGTGCCCATCCAGGGTTGGGCCATCGGCGGGTCGTTCCAGCGGGCGCTGCTGTGCGACATCCGCATCGCCTCCGACGATGCGCGATTCATGCTCCCCGAGGTCGGACACGGGGTCATCCCCGATACCGGAGGCGTGGGCCGCCTGTTCCAGATGTGCGGTCACGGGGTCGTGAGCGACATGGTGCTCACCGGTCGCGCGCTGAACGCGTCCGAGGCGTTGTCACTCGGCATCGTGTCCCGGGTCGTTTCCCGCGACGAGCTCGACGCGACCGCACGTGAGATGGCCGAGAAGATCGCTGCGTCACCCGCGGTCACCGTGAAGATGGCCCGCAAGGTGATCAACCACCTCGCGCAACCCGAGGTCGTCACCTCGATGGCCGACGAGCTGATCTACCAGACGTTCATCAACAAGTCGGCCGACTACGCCGAGTTCCGCGCTGCCCGTGCCGAGGGCCGCCCACCCACCTACATCGGGAGTTGACCATGGGGACCGACACACCGATCGGCCTGCCCGACGCGCCCGCGCTCGGAAGTGCCGCCCTCCCCGCCGGTTGCTACGAGGGTCGCACCGTGTTCGTCACGGGTGGCGGCACCGGTCTCGGGCGAGCCATCGCCACCGAGTTCGCCCGCCTCGGAGCGAACCTCGTCATCGCCAGTCGCAAGCCCGAACACCTCGAGCAGGCCGACGCGGCGATGAGCGAACTCGGAGCGAACCACCTCACCGTCACCTGCGACATCCGCGAGCCCGAGCAGATCGCCGCCGCCTTCGATGCCGCCACCGAACGCTTCGCACTCCCCGATGTGCTGGTCAACAACGCAGCAGCCAACTTCCCCGTGCCCGCCGAGGACATGTCGCCGAACGCGTGGCGCACGGTCGTCGACATCACACTCAATGGCACCTACTTCTGCGCGCGCGAGTTCGGTCGACGTCATCTCGAGGCCGGCACTCCCGGTTCGATCATCAACGTCGGCGCCTCCTATGCCTGGACGGGTGGCCCGGGATTCGCGCACTCGGCCGCGGCCAAGGCCGGCGTGAAGAACATGGTCGAGACCCTCGCCGTCGAGTGGGGCCCCTACGGCATCCAGGTCAACGGCCTCGTGCCGGGACTGTTCCCCCACGAGGACATGACCGCCGACATCCAGTCGAACCTGAAGCGCACCAACGACAAGGACATCTGTCAGCCGGCATTGCGGGTGGGCAAGCCCCGAGAACTCGGATGGGCCGCGACGTTCCTGGCGTCGCCGTGGGCGCAGTTCATCTCCGGACACACCCTCGTCGTCGACGGTGCCAACTGGCAGCGGCGTTCGATGACCAACCCGGCCGTCGTCACGATCCGTGACCAGATGGGCAAGGGACCGTTCGAACCGTGAAGTTCTCGTTGTCGCTCCCACTGCTACGCGACCTCGACGCGCGCGACCCGTTCCCCGAGACCTTCGAACTCGCGGGCATCGCCGAGGAGAACGGTTACGACACCGTCACCATCGGTCACCACCACTTCATGATGGGCAACATGAGCGATCCGCTCACGTTCCTCGCCGCAGTGGCTGCCCGCACGTCCTCCGTGCGCGTCGGCACTGGCATCTTCCAGTTGCCGATCCACAATCCGGTCCGCGTCGCCGAACAGGTCGCCACCATCGATCAGATCTCGGGAGGGCGTGTCACGCTCGGTGTCGGCATGGGCTGGTGGCCACTCGAGTACGAGGTGCATGGTTCGGTGTTCCGCGAACGCGGCGCACGCATGGAGGAAGCGCTCGAGATCCTGCGGCTCGTCTGGCAGCAGGAATCGACCTCGTACGAGGGCCGCTTCCATTCCTTCCCCGAACTCACCGTCCACCCTCGCCCGTTGCAGCAGCCCAACCCCCTGCTCTGGGTGGCCGGTGTGGCCGACGCCGCCGTCGACCGCGCCGCCCGTCTCGGCGACGCATGGATCTGCGGACCGGTGCAGTCGCTGGCCGCGGCGCTGCGCTGTCTCGATGTCTACCGACCGCGTTGCGCGCAGTTGGGCAAGCCCGCCGACTGGGTGCTTCGCCGCTACGCGTGGTTGGGCGAGAGTGACGAGCAGGTGCGCAACGAGGTGCTCCCCCGCTACGTCGATGGCCTCATGGTGCATTGGCGCGAATCGGCCGAGGAGGCCGAGGAACTCGAACTGTTCGCCCGTATCGACGCCGGCGAACCCATCACCGCCGAGGACATCGCCGCCGACCGACTGCTGTGGGGCGACCCCGACCGCGTGATCGGTCAGATCCGCGACTACGAGGCTGCGACCGGCTGCGACCACGTGCACGCTGCGTTCGGCGCGGGTCTTCCCGCCGACACCGGCCAGGCCTCACTCGGCACCTTCGAGGAGATCGCGGCGATGATCCGGCTCTTCGGCCGCGAGGTCATCCCCGCATTCGCCTAGCCACCGACGGCGAGGTCGTACACCCTTCGTTTCGAAACTCCGAATGCGTCGGCCACAGCGGCGACGGCATCGCGGGTGGAACGGCCAGAACTGCGCGCGTCGTCCAATGCAACGAGAAGTTCGTCGTCCGTCGCCTCCGGTCGATCGGGCGCGCCCGCGAGCACCAGCACGTACTCGCCGCGAGGATCGATCTCATCGACATGCGCGATCGCGTCAGCGAGCGAGCCGCGCCACCCCTCTTCGTGCAGCTTGGTGAGTTCGCGGGCCAACACGATCCTGCGTCCTCCACCGCAGCACTCCGTGAGATCGACGAGAGTGCGAGCGAGTCGATGGGGTGCTTCGAACAGCACCACCGTGCGCCGTTCGCTCGCCACCTCGGCGAGACGCCTCGACCGATCCGAACCCTTGCGGGGAAGGAAGCCCTCGAACACGAACCGGGCGGTGGCGAGTCCGCTCTGCACGAGTGCCGTGAGCACCGCGGACGGCCCGGGCACGACCTCAACCGGAAGCCCTGCGGCGATGGCGAGCGCGACGAGGTGCTCGCCGGGATCGGAGACTCCGGGCATGCCGGCATCGCTGACAACGGCGACGATGGCGCCGTCGCGCACCGAGTCGAGCAGACCGTTCGCCGCGCTCCCCTCGGTGTGCTCGTTGAGCACGACGTAGCGGGGTGACGGAAGGCCGAGGTGCGAGAACAGTCGACCGGTACGACGGGTGTCCTCACACGCGACGACGGTCGCAGAGGTCAGCGCCTCGACGGCCCGAGGCGACAGGTCGCCCAGGTTGCCGATGGGAGTGCCGACCAACACGAACCGTCCGCTCATCGGAACTCCACCCGATCGCCCTCCACCAGACCCCATCGGGCGAACGCGCCCGCCTCGGCCTCGAGCACCGAGCGCGACCGGCCCACGTACGCGCCGAGGCGCCCCGGCTTCATCGTCGTCACGCGCACGACGCGCTGCTCACGATCGAGATGGGCGACGTCGATGGCGAACCGCATGCCGAAGGTGTGCACCGAACGCGCCGGTCGCAGCAGGAGCGCTCCTTCGATGCCGTCGCGCCCGAGCAGCCCCCGACGTCGAGCGCGGCGCCCGTCGGCCACCTCGAGGGTGGCGAGCACGCGGTCGTCGACGACCAACCAGTTGTCCGACATCCCGCAGAGACTACGGGTCAGACGTTGAAGCGGAACTCCATGACGTCGCCGTCGACGGGCTCGTACTCCTTGCCCTCGACCCGCAGGATTCCGGCGTCGCGAGCCTTCGACCACGATCCGACCTCGAGGAGATCGTCCCAGTGGATGACCTCGGCCCGGATGAAGCCGCGCTCGAAGTCGGAGTGGATGACCCCTGCGCACTCCGGCGCGCGGGCCCCGGCCCGGAAGGTCCAGGCCCGACTCTCCTTGTCGCCGGTGGTGAAGAACGTGCGACGCCCGAGCATGAGGTACGCGGCCCGGGCGAGCCGCGGCACGACGCTCTCGGCGACACCGAGATCCGCGAGGAGCGAGGCCCGCTCATCGCCCTCGGCGGCGACGACGTCCGGGTCGCCCTCGATCTCCGTGCAGCAGCCGAGGGCGCCCTCGCCCAGGCCCTCGGCGATCGACGCCGTCTCGTCCATCCGGTCCAGTGGCACGTCGACGACGAGCAGCACCGGCTTGTT
>CAYVUO010000050.1:0-11852 GCA_964454715.1 uncultured Bifidobacterium sp.
AAGCCCTTCATCGTGAGTCGTTTCAGATACATCAGACCTGACAGACCTCGCAGTAGAAGGTGGAACGACTGGCGACCTTGGTCTTGACGATGTTGTTGCGTCGACACCGTCTGCAGGGCTGGCCGTCACGGTCGTAGACCTGGTGGTACTCCTGATAGCTGCCGGTCTTGCCGAAGAGATCGACGTACTGCTGATCCGACAACGTGGAGCCGTTGTACTTCATCGCCTCGTAGAGGATCTCGACGACCGAGCGGTAGAGACGACGGATCTCCTGCGTGGTGAGCGAAGCCGTGTCACGGTCGAAGCGAAGACCCGAGTCGAACAGGATCTCGTCGCTGTAGATGTTGCCGATTCCGGCGAGCATCGACTGGTCGGTGAGGAACGCCTTCAACTTCATGTTCTTCGATCGGAGCAGATGACCGAAGTCGACCCATGACATCGGGGTCTCGACCGGGTCGACACCGAGCGTCGACAACTCCTCGATCTCCGAGGAGATCTCGTCGGGCGTGGCGAGGAACATCTCACCGAACGTGCGGGGATCGATGAACCGCAGCTGACCACCCTGCGTGAATGAGATCACGACATGCGTGTGCTTCACCACGGGATCCTTGGGCACGGCACGACGCAGTTGGCCCGACATGCGCAGGTGCACGATGAGCACCGAGCCGTTGTCGAGCGGCATGAGCAGATACTTGCCCTTGCGCTGCGCGCCGGTGATCTTGGCGCCCTCGAGACCGGCCTTGAACTCGGCCGGGGTCTGACGACGGATGGTGCGCTTGCCGCTCACCTCCACCGTCTTGATCTTGCGGCCGACGACCTCCTTCTCGAGTTCGCGGCGGATCGTCTCCACCTCGGGCAGTTCAGGCATTGGTACCTCCGGCACCGGGAACGCTGTCGGCCAGCGACAGCGAGGAGAGTCGGTCGATGGCGACCTCGGCCGCGGCCTGTTCGGCCGCCTTCTTGGTACGACCCTCACCGTGGCCGACGAGTTCACCGTCGACCGAGACACGTGCGACGAAGCGCTTGGCGTGCTCGGGGCCGTCGTCGACGACCTCGTACACGGGCACCGAACGGGTGCGCTTGGCCACGAGTTCCTGCAGCGCGCTCTTGGCGTCGACGCCGGCGCGGCCGCTCAGTTCGGCCTCGACCCGACCCGAGAACAACGGGAGCACCGTGGCCCGGGCTGCGTCGAGTCCGCCGTCGATGTACACGGCGCCGATCATCGCCTCCATCGCGTCGGAGAGGATGGATGCCTTGGCCCGTCCGCCAGCGCCGGCCTCACCCTTGCCGAGCAGCAGTGCCTCGCCCATGTCGATCGATTCGGCCACTGCGGCCAAGGTCGGCTCGCACACGACGGCGGCCCGCACGCGGGCGAGTGTGCCCTCGGGCAGTTCGGGATGGGTGGTGAAGATGTGGTCGGTGATCACGAGTCCGAGCACGGCGTCACCGAGGAACTCGAGTCGCTCGTTGGACGAGTGACCCGGATTCTCGGCGCACCAGGAGCGATGGGTGAGGGCGAGTCGTGCCAACCCGGGATCGGCGAAGCGATGCCCAAGACGGTCGAGCAGGGAGGCGATGGGGTCGGCGGACAGTTGGTCAGCCCACCTTGGCCATCACGTAGTCGACCGCGTCACGGACGGTCTTGAGATCCTCGAGATCCTCGTCGTCGATGTGGAAGCCCACCGTGCGCTCGCCGAGATCCTCCTCGAGGGCCTCGACCAGTTCGATGAGCGAGAGGCTGTCGGCACCCAGGTCGTCGGCGAACGAATCGCCCTCGTGGATCGACGACGGATCGACCTCGAGGATGTCGGCGAGGCGGTCGCGGATCAGGTTGATGACATAGGCCCTATCGACGGGTCCCTGTTCGACATGGGTCTCTGCGGGCACGAGGCTCTCCTCGGGTCGGGAACGGGGTGACTGTAGCGGTGCCACCCCTTGCCCGCTCGTGAATCCGGGGCCCGCGGACGGCCCGGCGAACCGCGCTGCGGCGGTACCGTGCCGCCATGCGCAGGCACATCCCCCTAGAGGGTCAGCCCAACTTCCGCGACCTCGGCGGCTACTCCACGACCGACGGAGCAACCGTGCGCTGGGGCGTGCTGTTCCGCTCCGGAGAGCTCAGCGGACTCACCCCCACCGACCGGGTGGAGGTGCTCGAGGTGATCGGGCTGCGCCATGCATGCGATCTACGCAGCACGGGCGAGGTGGAGCACGCGCCCAACACGGTGCTGCCCGCCGACGCCATCACCCACGTACCCATCTCGAACCCGACCGCGGCCGATCCGATGGCGATCGCCAATGCCGTGATGTCGGGCGACCTCGCATCGCTCGACATCGACATGCCGGTGCGCGGCAATCGTCAGATGGTGCTCGACCACACCGACGCGCTCGCCACCGCACTCGAGCTCGTGATGGATCCCGACAACTGGCCGATCATGATCAATTGCACGGCGGGCAAGGATCGCACCGGCCTCGTGAGCGCTCTCGCGCTCCTCACCCTCGGCGTTCCGACCGAGACCGTCGCCGAGGACTACCTGCTGTCGAGCCGACTGCTGGCCGCGCAGAGCGAGGCCCGCATCGTCGGCATCCGTTTGAACATCGCGCGTCTGCGTGGCTGTGATCCTGCCGACGTGCCCGACGACGAACTCGAGGTCGTGCGCGCACTCATGGACGTGCGGCCGCACTACATCGCCGCCGCATTCGCTGCGATCGACGAACAGTACGGATCGATCGATCGCTACCTGCGCGACGGACTCGGTGTCGACGATGAGCGGGTGCGGCGCTTCCGGGCCGCCGCGCTCGGCTGAACACCTTCCACGCGAGCGAGCAGCGACTACTCGGCCGGGCGCACGGCTCGGGCGAGGTGCGAGACGACCTCACCATTCACCATGTCGGCCGCCACGCCGATGGCGTTGACCATGGCCCGGGCCGACGACGACCCGTGGCTGATGATGCAGACCCCGTCGACGCCCAGGAGCATGGCGCCACCGGTGTTCTCGGGATCCATCTGCGCGTAGAGCGGCATGAGCGAGGGCCACAGCGCGGCCGATGCGGCGCGGGCCTCGTCACTCGAATCGAACGCGGCGAGCAAGGAGTTGATGACGGTCTTGAGCCCGCCCTCGAGTGTCTTGAGCGCCACGTTGCCGGTGAAGCCGTCGGTGACGACGACGTCGACGGCGTCGGTCATGAGGTCTCGACCCTCGACATTGCCGATGAATTGCGCACCCGTCGAGCCGATCCAGTCGCCAGTGGCGAGCAGTTCGTGCGTCTCCTTGACCAGCGGGTTGCCCTTGGTGGGTTCCTCACCGATCGAGAGCAGTGCGACGCGCGGCGACTCGATCCCGTAGCGGTCACGCGCGAACACCGCACCCATCTGCGCGAACTGCACGAGCCACTCGGCACTGCACTCGGCATTCGCACCGGCATCGAGCAACACGGTCGGCGTGGAACCGGGAACCGGCAACGGCGTGGCGATGGCCGGGCGCTGCACGCCCTTGATGCGACCCATGCGCAACAACGCGCTGGCCATGGTGGCGCCCGTGTTGCCGGCGCTCACCATCGCCGAAGCTGCGCCGTCGCGAACGGCCTCGGCGGCGCGCACGAGGGACGAATCCTTCATGCGCCTCACGCTGGCGCCGGGATCGGCATCCATGGCGATGACCTCGGACGCCTCGATGACGGGAAGGTCGCCCGCGTCGAACTCGTCGGAACGACCGACGAGCACCACTGGCACACCCAGTTCGGCAACGGCCAACTTGGCGCCGGCGACGATCTCGGCCGGCGCGAAGTCACCACCCATTGCATCGACGGCGATGGGGAGCATGGTCACGACCTCGTGATGGGGTTCGACGGACTCAGTCGACGTCGATGGCCTGACGGCCGTGGTACCAGCCGCAGTTGCCGCACACGACGTGCGGGCGCTTCACCGCACCGCAACGCGGGCAGGTGCTGCGGGCGGTGGTGGTGATGCGCCAGGCCGACGCACGGCGGCTGCGGCTCTTGGCCTTGGAGGTCTTCTTCTTGGGGACGGCCATGGTCGTTCCTGGTCTCGAGCGTCTGGCACCTGGTGCCTCGGGGACGGGGAACCTTAGCCCTCGACGTCGTCGGGATCGAAGTCGAGTTCGGCCAGTGCCGCCCAGCGGGGGTCGGTGGGCGGTTCATCCCCTTCGGTGACCGCCCCGGCGGGGCCCGTCGGGAACTCCTCGGGGGCCGGCCCCTTGCAGTCCTCGGCGCACAGCGGGGCCAGGGGAAGGGCCAGCAGCACCGCATCGCGGACCATCGGCTCGAGGTCGACCACCTCATTGCCCAACAGGTACGTCTCGCCCTCGGTGGGGTCGGGCTCGAAGATCTCCTGCACCTTGGCCTCGCTCACTCCCTCGACCGGGAGCAGGCACCGTCGGCACTCCCCGACCCACGGGGCCCGCACCATGCCGGTGGCGACGATGCCGTTGCTCACGGCCTCGAGTTCGAGATCGACCTCGACCGGTGATCCGTCGGGCACGACGGCGGTGGAGATGCCGAGTCCGTTCAGTTCGACGGAGCGCTCGAAGCGTCGACGCAGACCGGGCTGACGCCGGAGGTCGGTGACGCCGAGGACGAGGGGACCGGTGGCCATGGCTGCAGTGTGGCCGAGGGCGGGAGGCCCCGTCGGATCAGGCCATGTCCTGGTCGAAGAACGACGATGCCGCGCCGCGGATCGTCTCGCGATCGTTGGGAGGGGGCGGTAGGTCGGCGTAGCGGTCGTCGACGACGGTGAGACGCGGACGACGCGGCTCGGGCTCATCGAACGGCAGAGTGCCGTCGTCGTCCCATTCGGGATCGCCGTAGACGAGTTCGTTCGCGTCGTCGTAGTCGTCATCGTCATCGAGGCGCGAGAGCTCTTCGTAGACGTTGGGTGTCGGCACGATCGTGTCGGGCGACGACGGATGCGAGACCGGTGCCGCGGGCGGGGGCGGCGCATCGAGATGGGGATCGAGATCGTGCAGCGTCGCCGGTTCGACCGGCGGTGCTTGCGCGAATCCCTGCTCGGCCGCCGCTGCGGCCTCGGCCAACAGGTTGGTGCCCTGCAACTTCGCCCGGCCGGCACCGACCAACTTGGCGGTGCGCTCGAGCACGATCTCGAAGCTGGCGAGCTTCTGATCGCAAAAGTCCTCGACCTCATGACGCAGACGACGGGCATCGGTGCTGGCCTGCTCGACGATCTCGTAGGCGCGCTGCTCGGCGGCCTTCACGACCTCGGTGCGCTGCACCATCCGCTCGGCGCGATCCCGCGCCTGCTCGACGATCTCGTTGGCCTCGTGGCGAGTGCGGGCGAGGAAGTCCTCGCGCTCCTTGAGCAGCCAGGTAGCGGCCCGCAATTCCTCGGGCAGACGATTGAGTGCCTCATCGATGAGATCGAGCGCGTCGTCCTTGGAGATCATCGACGAAGCCGAGAGCGGAACCGGGCGCGCATCGCTGATCAACTGGCGCAGCGTGAGGAGGATCTCCTCGGTCTCGGCCGGGTGGTACTGCGAACCGACCGGGGGCGGGGTGAGATCGAGTTCGTAGTCGGGATCGTCGAAATCGCTCATGAAGGGAACTTCTCCTCGAGTCGCTTGATCACGGGGGGCGGGACCATGCTCGAGACGTCTCCGCCGAAACGAGCGAGTTCACGCAGCAGCTTCGATGCCACGAACGAGTTGTTCGAAGCCGAGGGGATGAACAACGTGTCGATGCCCGAGACCTTGTGGTTCATCTGCGCCATCTGCAGTTCGCTCTCGAAGTCGGAGACGGCGCGCAGGCCCTTGACGATGAAGTCGGCCTCGATCTCGCGGGCGAGATCGACGACGAGCGACGCGAACGAGGTCACGCGCACATTGGGGAGATGGACGAAGGTCTCCTCGATCATCTCCTTGCGCTCGTCGTACGAGAAGAGCGGTTCGCCCTTCTGCGGATTGCGCATCGCCGCCACGACGACCTCGTCGAACAGACGCGCCGCGGTGACGACGATCTCGACATGCCCGTTGTGGATCGGATCGAACGATCCCGGGTAGAGGACGCGGGTCACGGCGACTCCGTACGGCTGGGCCGACACTTCTGCCGACGAGGGGATGGTGGCGACGAGGGGGTGATGACGAGGACCCCTAGGGAACCCTCAGGACATCGATGAGCGTACCCCCGTACTTCTTCGCCGAGAGGGCATCCCACCCGACCGGCACTGCGATGCGGCGGTCGCTCTCGACCACGACGACACCGCCCGGAGCCAGCATTGCGACCGCATCGAGGAGCGACCGCCAGGTCTCATCGTCGAACGCATAGGGCGGATCGAGCAGCACCAGATCGGCCCTCGTGCCGTCGGCCACCGCCCGATCGATCCAGCGAGCGGCATCGGAGCGATGCACTGCGGCCCGGTCGGCCAGACCCGTGGTCGCGAGGTTCTTGTCGATCACCCTCGCCGTGGCAGCGTCGTGCTCCACGAACTCACACCGCCGCGCGCCGCGCGACAACGCCTCGATGCCGAGCGCGCCCGAGCCGGCGAAGAGGTCGACCACCAGCGCGTCGCCGACCGCCCCCAGGCTCTCGAGCGAGTTGAACACCGCCTGACGCACGCGATCGAGTGTCGGTCGGGTGTCGCGGCCCGGAGGAGCGACGAGGCGCAGACCACGTGCGGTACCGGCGACGACCCTCATGCCCGGGACCGTACCCTGTCGAGATGGACGCCGAACTGGGAATGACCTGTGTCGATTGCGGAGGCACGCTGCATCCACTGTCCTACCCACCCGACGACGGCTGGGAACCCGGCGACGTCGTCGCCTATCGCTGCCCCGACTGCGGTGAGCGCTTCGACATCGTGTTGCCCGATCCCGACGATGATGGCCACGGCGACTGGTGATGACGCAGAACCCGCGCACCGACGCCGAGGTGCGGAACCTCGTCGGCCGTTACTGCGATGCCGTGCTGCGCGCCGACGTCGCCATCTTCAGCGACACATGGGCGCCCGACGCTCGCTGGCTCATCCCCGGTGATGGCGTCATCGAGGGACGCGATGCCATCGTCGATGCATTCATGGCGATCCGCCCCACCTATCGCCAATGCGTGCAGGAACTGCTCAGCGGAGTCGTGCGCGCCACCGGTGCCGACGACGCCACCGCCACTTGGCAGGTGCGCGAACTCCGATGGCACGACGACGGCAGCGGTTCCGAACTCATCGGCGTCTACCACGACGTCATGTCACGAGGTGATGACGGCGTGCTCCGATTCGCCGTGCGCGACTTCGAACTGCTCTACAGCGGGCCGGTCGAACTGTCGGGCCGACTGCGCACTCCTCGCTCGAGCTGAGCGCGACTCAGGCCATCGCCGCCGCGAGCAGTGCCGCGAGCTCACGCGGTCGAGCGATCATCGGTGAGTGATCGCCATCGATCTCGACCGTGGTGGCACCGATGCGCTGTGCGATCGCCCGCTGTGACACCGGCAGGATGATCGGATCACCGGCGCAGACGATGTAGTGGCTGGGACGCGAACGCCACGCCGCCTCGCGCACGATCACCGAACCTCCGGTGTTGCCGGGACGCAGCAGTGCGACCCACTTCTCCGCGTCGGCGGGGTCGATGTCGGGGTAGAAGACCTCGGCCGCCATCTCGGGATCGATGAAGGCCACACCATCGTCTCCGACGCGCATGGACGACATGAACGTCGGACCGATCTCGACCGCAGTGCCCGTGGCGGGATCGCCGGCATCGGGCCCGAGTGCGGCGAGGTAGACGAGACGTTCGACCGCGTCGTGCGTGCCAGCGGCGGTGATGACCGCACCGCCGTAGGAATGGCCGAGCAGCGTGACTGGTCCGTCGCAACCGTCGAGCACGTCTCGCACCGCGGCCTCGTCGGTGTCGAGGTCGACGAGCGGGAGTTCCGGTGTGAGTGAATCGATGCCGAGTGCCGCGAGTTCGGCCACGAGAGGATCGAAGCAACGAGCGCCGTGGAACGCTCCGTGGGTGAGGACGATGGTCGCCATGGCGACACCGTAGGTCAACCCTTCAGCAGGAACTCGGCCTCGTCGTCACCCAGGAACAGCGGCAATTCCTCGGCCAGTGCCGGATGCTCGGCCAGCGTCGGGTCGGATCCGATGATCTCCTCGGCCACCTCTCGCGCGATGAGCACCCAGTCGCGATCGCGTCGCAACGAGGCCAACTTCAGATCGTTCCGGCCCTTCTGACGCTCCCCCATGATCGTGCCCTCGCCGCGGAGGTCGAGATCGACCTCGGCCAGTTCGAAGCCGTCGGTGGTGCGCACGAGCGCCTCGAGACGGGCCTCACCGTCGGGCGTGGTCGACTCGCCGACGAGCCAGCAGTACGAGCGTGCTGCGCCACGACCGACACGACCTCGCAACTGATGTAACTGCGCGATGCCGAATCTCGAGGCATCCAGGATCACCATCACGGTCGCGTTGGGAACATCGACGCCGACCTCGATGACGGTGGTCGCGACGAGCACATCGAGATCCCCTCGACGGAACGACTCCATGACGCCGTCCTTGTCATCGGCCTTGAGACGACCATGCAGAAGACCGATGCGCAGCCCGGCGAGTTCGCCGGCGTTCAACTCGTCGAAGGTCTCCTGCGCCGAGCGCACCTCGAGCTTCTCGCTCTCGTCGATGAGCGGACACACCACATAGGCCTGACGGCCGGCGCCGACCTCGTCGCGCACCTGCTGCCAGACATCGGCCTCCTCCATGTCGGAGCGCGCCCACCGGGTGACGATCGGCGTTCGGCCGGGCGGGAGTTCGTCGAGCACCGAAACATCGAGATCGCCGTAGACGGTCATCGCTGCAGTGCGCGGGATGGGAGTGGCAGTCATGACGAGCACATCGGGCACGAGATCGTCCCCGCCCTTGTCGCGCAGCGCCGCACGTTGTTCGACACCGAAGCGGTGCTGTTCGTCGATCACCACCACACCGAGCGACGAGAACTCGATGCCCTCACTGATGAGTGAATGGGTGCCGACGACGAGATCGATCGCACCAGAGGCGAGGTCGTCGATGATGCGACGACGCTCACCGGCCGGCGTGCGGTTGGTGAGCAGCGCGATGCGCAAGGGACGTTCCATTCCGGCGCTGCCGAAGAGGTTCGAGTCGTCGCCATCGCTCACGGTGAACCCCTCGAGCAGATGACGGATGCCGAGGTGATGTTGTTCGGCCAACACTTCGGTGGGAGCCATGAGCGCGCCCTGATGGCCACCCTGTACGGCGACGAGCAGAGCGCTGACGGCGACGACGGTCTTGCCCGCGCCCACATCGCCCTGCAGCAAACGGTGCATCGGATGCGCAGCGGCGAGGTCGTCGACGATCTCGGCGATGGCTCGCTGCTGTGCCCCGGTGAGGTCGTAGGGAAGTCGCTCATGGAACCGGCGCACGAGCGGGCCTCCACCGTCTCCGACGACGTGTGCGACACCCACGGCCGTGGTCTCGAGTTCGCGCTTGCGCTTGACCAGCTCCAACTGCACGCGCAGCAACTCATCGAACACGAGCCGACGACGCGCCGCCATGGCCTCGGCCATCGACTCGGGATTGTGGATGCCACCGAACGCCGTGGTGCGATCGACGAGGTCATGACGATCGAGCACCTCTACGGGGATCGGCTCCGCGAACTCGCCGGCGCGACGCAACGTCTCGGCGCACCAGCGCGCGAGGTCCCATGACGCCACGCCCGCCTTCTCGGACTGCGGATACACCGGCACGATGCGTCCTGTGCGGTCGCCGATGAGATCGACCACCGGGTTGGTGAACCCCTTCACGCCGCGGAACGACTCGAGCCTTCCGAACAGCACGGCCTCGGTGCCCTCGGTGAGTTGCTTCGCTCGGAACGGCTGGTTGAAGAACGTGACCTCGGCGTCGGCACTGCCGTCGGTGACGCGCACCTTCACCATCGTGCGGCCGTTGCGCGTGCGTGTCGTGTTGGTGCGCTTGACGCGCACGACGACCGTTGCCTCCTCGCCCACCTCGAGATCGGCGAGGGTCGCCTGATTGGTCCGGTCGATGTAGCGACGCGGATACCAGGTGAGCAGGTCGAGCACCGAGCGCACACCCATGCGTGCGAGTGCCTGCGCGCTGCGGTCGCCGACCCCCTTCAACTCGGTGACCGGCAATTGGGCCAGTTGCGCGAGACGACGGGCCATGCGCGACGCGGGCTACTCGACGCCGAACAGGTAGGGGTAGAGGGGCTGACCGCCGTGGTGCACCTCGACCTCGCATCCGGCTCGGTTGTCGTGCAACCACACCTCGAGGTGACGGGTGACGGCCTGCGACGCGCCCTCACCCTCGATGATCGTGACGATCTCGTGCTCGGGCCCCACGAGCGCATCGAGCAACGACGTGGCCGCACCCGACAGATCGGGGTCGATGACGATGATCCCCTCGCGCGCGATGCCGAGCCAGTCACCGTCCTTGATGGGCCCACGTTCACTGGCCGAATCGCGCACGGCACGGGTGATCTCACCCGCGGTCACGTTTCCGGCGGCCTCGGTCATCGACTTGGCGTTCTCGGGTGCAGTGGCGCCGGGGTCGTAGGCCAACAACGACGCGAAGGCCTCGGCCACGCCGCGAGTGGGCACGACGCGCACGGTCTTGTCGGTCATCGCGTCGACCTGTTCGGCCACCGGGATGATGTTCTTGTTGTTGGGCAGCAGTACGACGTCATCGGCCGGCGCGCTCTCGACCGCCTCGAGCAACTGCGCCGTCGACGGATTCATGGTCTGTCCGCCGGTGACGACGACCTGCACCCCGAGGGAATGGAAGATGCGGCGCACACCGTCGCCCACCGACACGGCGACGACAGCGCACGGCACGGGCTCGTGCACGATCGATGGCTCGGGCGCCATCGGTGTGGCCTCGCGTACCCAGC
The DNA here is from genome assembly GCA_964454715.1 of uncultured Bifidobacterium sp. Taxonomy (GTDB): domain Bacteria; phylum Actinomycetota; class Acidimicrobiia; order Acidimicrobiales; family Acidimicrobilacustridaceae; genus Acidimicrobilacustris. The sequence goes on from CAYVUO010000050.1 coordinate 10,872, forward strand.
GCTCCTCCTCCACGCCCGCGAGTTCCTCGAGCAGATCGGTGATTCGGATCGAACGCGGACGACCGACCTCGATGCCGGCCTCGATGCACGGACCGATGTCGTCGGTATGGATGTGGCAGTTCCACAGACCATCGCCACCGACGACCACGATCGAATCGCCGAGCGTGGCCCACACATCCTTGAATCCGGGGATCGACGCGTCGGCCGCCTCGAGCAGGTACATCACCTCGTAGCGAAGCGATGCGAGCGAACCATCGCCGTGCTCATGCGCAGCGTCGAAAGCGGCGATGAACTCGGCCGATGCACCTTCGGTGTCGAGCGGCGCATCGGGAACGGCGCGTCCGTCGATCACGTGGAGCGCAACATCGAACAACAGCACGAGACCGGTGCCACCGGAATCGACGACACCGGCATCGCGCAGCACCGGCAACAGATCGGGTGTGCTCGCGAGCGCGTCGGACGCGCCGGCGTGCGCTGCCTCGACCGTTCCGAGTAGATCAGCACCACCGTCAGCAGCGGCGACGGCTCGCTCGGCCGCGACGCGCACGACGGTGAGGATCGTGCCCTCGACCGGTCGACCGACTGCCCCGTAGGCAGCCTCGGCCGCAGCCGCGAGCGATGACGCGAACACCGCACCGTCGATGGGACGCTGCTCGGCGCCTGCGTCGCGGATGCCCGCCGACAGCCCGCGCAGGATCTGGGAGAGGATCACCCCCGAGTTGCCCCGGGCCCCCATGAGCGAACCATGGGCGATCGCCCCGCATACCGAGGCCAGGTCATCGCCGGCGCCCTCGAGCTCGGCCGCCACCGAGGCCAGGGTGAGGGCCATGTTCGTACCGGTGTCGCCGTCGGGCACGGGATAGACGTTGAGGCGGTTGATGGAGGGCGAGTGGGCCTTGACCGCGTCGCGGAACGTCGTGACGAGTCGACGGACATCCCCCGCGGCGAGGAATTCGAGGGCGGCCACGAGGGGCAAGGCTA
>CAYVUO010000051.1:0-11818 GCA_964454715.1 uncultured Bifidobacterium sp.
ACCGGTGACGTGCAGATGGGTCTTGCTCGCATGCTCCCCCAGGCTGAGATGGTCGTCGTCACCACTCCCGCCATCGGCGCGCAGCGCGTCGCCACCCGCGCCGTCACCATGGCGCGCAAGAGTCACCTGCACGTGCTCGGCGTGATCGAGAACATGAGCGCGTTCACCTGCGAACACGGCCACACCCATGCCGTGTTCGGCTCCGGCGGAGGCGCCGCACTCGCCGCCGACGAGGGGCTGCCGCTCATCGGCGAGATCCCACTCGAGCCCGCGGTCTCGACCGGCGGCGACACCGGTTCCCCGATCGCTCTCGGTGAGGGCCCCGCAGCCGACGCATTGCGCGCCATCGCCGACCGCCTCGCCGACGAGCTCGCACCACCGCGTTCGATGGCGGGTTGCTCGGCTCGCATGCTCGACGCGGCGATGGCGGCGCTCGACGCGCTCGACGACGCGTCGGCCTGAGTCAGTCGCGCAACGTCGCCACGCGCGCCGTCACATGCGCGTGATCACCCTCGTTCGACCACAGGGTGATCGACACGATCTCATCATCGACGAGATGCGCCACGCGTAGCGGTGAACCAGAGCGCACTGCGTCGGCTCCCACCGGATCGCGGAACTCGACCTCGACCCGAGCCGAACCCTCGAGCATCGAGTCGACACCGCCTGCAGCAGCGATCGAATCGCACACCTGCTCGACGACGGCCCATGCGATCGCGTTGTTCGTGTGATCGAGCACGTCGAGATCGGTCGCTCGTGGCCACCAATCCGCAACGACCACACCATCACCATCGAGTGCGACCGGTTCATGTTCCTGACGGGCGGTGACCTCGCGTCCCGCCGTCGGTTCGGCGTAGAGCGCCACGAACGCGTCGGGCAGCTTCGCCGGTCGGCCCGTGGTGGCATCGAGGTGCACCCAAAGCGTGACGGTGTCGATGCGGGCACCGCCCGCAGTGCGCAGGGCGGTCGTGCGCTCGGCCCAACGCGACCCGAGGCCCGTGCACCAGGTGGAGAGTTCGACCCGATCATCGAGGCGGGCCGGCGAGCGCTGTTCGAGCAGGGTCCGCCTCACCACCCATGCCCCTCCGCCGAGATCACCGCGGTCGGCATCGTCGTCGGTGGCGACGTCCTGCAGGGCCCGGGCCACGCCATCGAGGCGGAACCGCCCGGAGGGCGAGGCATCGCCGAGACGCACCGGGGTCGACGATCGGTACACCCGGCCCGAGGCCGGTTCGGGGAGGATCCTCGTGGCCCCGTTGTCACGCATCGCGCCCGTCACGACCCCGCACCGTACCGGGCGATCCCTTGTGCCCCATGGGATCGTGCGGACCTGCGAAATCGACTTGACCCGCATCGACCCCCTCCGGTTCCATGGTCGCCATGGTCATGTCCGTGCGAACCACCACCTCGGTGAACGTCCCGAACCCCGGCGCCGTTGCGTCCGGACGTTCGTTCGCGACCTCGCACGTGACCATTCCGGCCACCAAGTGGAACGCCGGCACCTTCGTGCGCGCCGCCCACAAGTACCCGACCCGGCGACCTCGACCCTGACGCTCACAAGCTCAGACACGAGGCCGCCGGGATCCCACCGGCGGCCTTCTTCGTGTTGGGCGCCCACCCGATCCCAGCTCCAACTCCCACCCACCAGCAGTCATTCACGAAAGGACCAGTCCGATGCTCGCCGAGGTCATCGACGACATCTCACCCGCTGTCAGGGCCCAAGCGGCCTGCAACGACCTCCAGGGGTCGTTGGCCGGCGTGTTCTTCTCCGACCAGTTGCAGGACATCGCCGCGGCCAAGTCGCTGTGCGCGACCTGCCCCGTGATGGTCGAGTGCCTCGAGGGGGCCATCGCCCGTCACGAACCGTGGGGAGTGTGGGGCGGCCAGATGTTCGTGAACGGACGGATCCTGGCCACCAAGCGTCGGGTGGGTCGCCCCTCGAAGGTGCCCCGTCCCGAGGATCAGCTGCCCGAGATCCCGGTTCCGGAGCACCTCCGGGAGTGGCTGCGCTCGGCCTGAGACGACACCGCCCGCATCCGGGTGGGACCGCTGCGAATGCCGGTCCCACCTGCCGAGGGGCGGTGGGTGATTGGGTGCGGCGCAGTGGCACCGGTACCGTCGTCGTGGGCTCACCGCCCCGACCCGTGCCATGACCACTGCGCCGCTCCCCGACCGATCGACGGCCCCGTCGCGAAGGAGATGGCCGCTCGTCGTCTCCGGTCTGGTCGTCGTGGCCCTCGCGATCGCCGTGGTGGTCGCCTTCACCGGTGGCGGTTCCGACTCGACCGTGACGAAGCTCGACCCGAGCATCAGTGCCCCTCCCGGTGATCTGTCGGGAGGATTCGACCCGTCGGGCACGCGACTCGGAACGATCACCTACACCTCGTTCGACGGTGCATCGGTGAGGTTGGCTCCGCAGTCGAAACCGATGCTCGTGAACTTCTGGGCATCGACGTGCGCGCCATGCGTGGCCGAGATGCCCGCACTCGAGCGCTTCGCCAACGCACACGCCGACGAAGTGACGGTGCTCGGCCTCGACTACGGCGAGACACCGGAGATGGGCCTCGCGATGGTGGCTCGCACCGGCATCACCTATCCGATCGGCCGCGACCCGAAGGGACAGGCACTCGCCGCGCTCGGCGGTAGCGGCCTGCCCTACACGGTGCTGATCGGCACCGATGGCACCGTGCTCGCAGCACACTCCGGAGCGATGGACGAGACCCAGATGGCAACGATGCTGGCCAAGGCCACCGGCACCCGATGAACGGTCCGATCGTCTACGCGTTCGGCGTCGGCATGGTCGCCACGTTCAATCCATGCGGTTTCGCGATGCTGCCCGCGTACCTGTCGTACTTCCTCGGTCTCGAATCGGTGCGCGAAGGAGACGACGACGCGCGCGCCGGTGTGCTGCGCGCCCTCGCAGTGGGCGCTGTGATGACTGCAGGCTTCATGGTCGTGTTCGCACTGCTCGGGCTCGTGCTCGAACCGGTCATGTCGACCGTGAACTCGAAGCTCCCTTGGGTCACCGTCGTGCTCGGTCTTGCGCTCGTGGTGCTGGGCGTGGCCATGCTCCTCGGCCGCACGTTCAGTGTGCGACTTCCCCGCATGGGCCGCGGACCCGACTCGCGCGAGTACTCATCGATGTTCATCTTCGGCATCTCGTACGCACTGGTGTCGTTGAGCTGCACGCTTCCGCTCTTCACCGCGGCGATCTCCACCACGATCGACAGCGAGAACTGGATCTCGGGCTTCATCGCATTCCTCGCCTACGGACTCGGCATGGGCCTGGTGCTCATGGTGCTCACACTCGCCATCGCACTCGCACGTCGTTCGTTCGTCACCCGTCTGCGGGGCGTGCTTCCGTGGATCAACCGCATCTCGGGCGCACTGCTCGTCCTCGCCGGTACGTACGTCGCGTACTACGGGTGGTACGAGCTGCGCGTCTTCAGCGGCAACACCTCGGGGGGCGGGCCGGCGAAGTGGGCCCTCGACCTCGATTCGCGTCTCACCACCTGGGTCGACGAGGTGGGGCCGACGCGACTCGGTCTCGTGCTCGCACTCGTGTTGGCCATCGCGGTGTTCGTCGTCCTGCTCGGACGAGCCCGCAACGACGACCGATAGCCTCGGGTCATGGAACTGCGCATCTTCGTCGAACCCCAGCAAGGCGCCTCGTACCGGCAGCAACTGGCCGTGGCCCAACTGGCCGAACAGCTCGGCTTCGACGGGTTCTTCCGTTCCGACCACTACCTGCGCATGGGGGCCGGCGATCCGCTCCCCGGCCCGACCGACACGTGGGTCACGCTCGGTGCCATCGCGCGCGAGACCAGCACCATCCGACTCGGCACCCTGGTGTGCTCGGCCACCTTCCGACTGCCGGGACCGCTCGCAGTGGCGGTGGCCCAGGTCGACGACATGAGCGACGGACGGGTCGAACTCGGTCTCGGTGCCGGGTGGTTCGACGACGAGCACACCGCGTACGGCATCCCGTTCCCCACACTGGGCCAACGCTTCGACATCCTCACCGAGCAGCTCGAGATCGTCAGCGGTCTGTGGAACACACCGCTCGACTCGCAGTATTCGTTCGAGGGGCAGTACCACGGTCTCGTCGGATCGCCAGCACTTCCGAAGCCGGTGCAAGCGGGCGGTCCGCCGATCATCATGGGTGGCTACGGTACCAAGCGAACACCCGCCCTCGCGGCGCAGTACGCGAACGAGTTCAACCTCCCGTTCTCACCCCTCGATCTCTATCGACCGATGTGCGACAACGTGCGTGCTGCGTGCGAGGCGCGCGGACGTGACCCCGAATCGATGATCTTCTCGGCGGCGCAGGTGCTGTGCTGTGGCGCCAACGACGCCGAGGTGGCGCGTCGCGCCCAACGCATCGGGCGCGAGGTCGACGAGCTGCTCACCAATGGGGCGGCAGGCTCGCCGGCTCAGGTGCTCGATCGCATCGCGTCGTTCGCCGAGGCCGGCGCCACCCGCATGTACCTGCAGGTGCTCGACATGGACGACCTCGACCACATCGCCCTCGTGGCCGAAGAGGTGCTGAAGGTCCTGCCCTAGGGGTTCAGTCGTTCGATCGTCCACTGCGACGAGTCGATCGAGGGGCGCGAATAGCGGAAGCGGTCGTGCAACCGCGACGGACGTCCCTGCCAGAACTCGATCTCGAGCGGAAGGATGCGGTAGCCGCCCCAATGCGGAGGACGAGGCACGTCAGCGCCCGCGAACTGCGCATCGAGTTCGGCCCATCGCGTCTCGAGCTCGCCACGATCGACGAGGGGGCGACTCTGCTGCGAGGCCCATGCGCCGACCTGACTGCCGCGGGGTCGAGTGGCGAAGTACTCATCGCTCTCGGCATCGGTGACCCGTTCGACCGGGCCAGCCACGCGCACCTGACGGGCGAGGATGTTCCAGGGGAAGCACGCTGCCGCCACCTTCGTGGCGTCGAGTTCGTGCCCCTTCTGACTCTCGCGGTTCGTGTAGAAGACGAACCCGTGGTCGGTTCCCTTCAGGAGCACATGCCGCGACGACGGCACACCACGATCATCGACGGTGGACAGCACCATGGCATGCGGCTCATGCACACCCGAGTCACCCGCGAGCGTGAACCACGCATCGAACTGGGCGAAGGGATCGTCGAGGAGATCGGCGCGACGGATGCCGGTCTCCTGCAGGCGGGCACGGAGATCGTCGAGCACGGGGTCCATCACGACAGTCCACCGCACACCACGGCTCGATGCCAAGCCGTCACATGCGTCCGAGGGCCACACCCAGTACTGCAGCGACACCGCCACCGATCACCATGAACGCCGTCCACCGCACGAGTGCCACCCGCTCACGCCGCTCGACCATGCCCGCCAACTGGGCCGAGAAGGTCGAGAACGTGGTGAAGGCGCCGCAGAACCCGGTGCCCACGGCGAGACGAGCCGATTCATCGAGCGATCGGGTGGCGGCCACGCCGACCACGAGGCCGAGCACGAACGAACCGAGCAGGTTCGCGGCGAGGATCCCGGGCGATGGTCCGTTCGGGAACCACCGTCGCAATCCGAGGTCGAGGGCATGTCGAGCCATCGCGCCGAGCGCACCCGCACACAGGACGAGCACGAGGTTCACGACGTGACTCCGGCGAGGCGCCGGGTGAGGGTCATCGCCACGAGCGCGCACACCAGACCACCGACGACCGAGATCACGACATAGGCAGCAGCGATCGCGGCATGCGAGGTGCGCAACAACTCTGTCGACTCGACGGCGAACGTGGAGAACGTCGTGAACCCTCCGAGCAGACCGGTGCCCAACAGGGAGTGCATGAGCGGGCGAGCCGGATCGCGATCGAGGTACAGCACGAGTACGACACCGATGAGTGCGGAACCGACGAGATTGATCACCAACGTCGTGACCGGGAACGTGCCCGGCGCGACCGGCCACGCGGCCCCCACCCCCCAACGCAGCGCAGTACCGACAGCGCCGCCGATGGCGACGGCCACCCACTGCGCAGCGCGGTTCATCCGATGACGGTGGCGCCCCGGAAGTACGGCAGCAACACCTCGGGGATGCGCACGGTGCCGTCCGGCTGGCGATGGGTCTCGACGATCGCGGCCCACACACGGGGTACGGCGAGCGCCGAGCCGTTGAGGGTGTGCACGAACTCCGTGCCCTTCGCGCCCTCCGGGCGATAGCGGATGTTGGCGCGACGGGCCTGGTAGTCGCTGAACCACGACACCGATGACACCTCGAGCCACTGATCGACACCCGGCGCGTAGACCTCGATGTCGAACGTACGGGCGGACGAGTTGCCGAGATCGCCGGTGCAGAGGTCGAGCACGCGATAGGTGAGACCGAGATCGCCGATGAGCGAGGTGGCCCGCCGCAACACCTCCGCATGCAGCTCGGTGGCCTGTTCCGGAGTGGCGTAGGCGAGGATCTCGACCTTGTCGAACTCGTGCACGCGCAGCAGGCCACGCGTGTCGCGACCGGCCGAGCCGGCCTCACGACGGAAGCACGCCGTCTGCGCCATGAGCCGCATCGGCAGATCGGCGCCAGCGAGGATCTCACCGGCGGCCAATGACGTGAGTGGCACCTCGGCGGTGGGGATGGCCCAGAGATCGTCACGTTCGAGGTGGTAGGCCTCGTCGACGAACTTGGGAAGGTGCCCGGTGCTGATCATCGTGTCGGTGAGCACGACCGTCGGCGGACGCACCTCCTCGAACGCGTCGCTGTTGCGATCGAGGGCTACCTGACACAACGCACGCGACAGCGTGGCTCCCGCACCACGGAACATGGTGAACATCGAGCCCGACATGCGCACGGCCCGTTCGAGATCGAGGATGCCGAGCTCGGCTCCCGTCTCCCAATGGGGCACGCGCTGATGTTCGGCCCACGCCGCAGGATCGTCACCGGGACCGACCCGTTCGACCTCGACGTTGTCGTCGGCACTGCGGCCATCGGGCGCATCGACCGACGGCAGATTGGGGATCCGCAGCAGCAGATCGCGGATCTCGGCCTCGAGGTCGTCGGACCGGGCGGTACTGGCTCGCTCCTGTTCACCGAGTTCACGGCTCTCGGCCTGGAGCGCCTCGGCGCCGGCCACATCGCCATCGCGCCGCAACTGCCCGACCTGCTTGGACAGACCGTTGATGCGAGCCCGAAGATCGTCGCGTTCGGCAGCAGCGCGGCGCACCTGCTCGTCGAGTTCGACGACTCTGTCGAGCTCGGCGCGATCCTCACCACGACGGGCAAGGGCGGCGCGCACCCCCTCGAGGTCGGAACGGACACGGCGGACGTCGATCACGGTGTGAGACCGTAGTCGTCGGCCCGGTAGCGTCCGGGCGTGGATACGAGGCCGTCACCCGCGATCGAGGTCCGCGATCTCGTGATCCGCTATGGCGACCGGGTCGCGGTCGACGGGTTGTCGTTCACCGCGGAACCGGGCCGGATCACCGCGCTGCTCGGTCCGAACGGCGCCGGGAAGACCTCGACCGTCGAGACCCTCGAGGGGTATCGCCGCCCCGATGGCGGTTCGGTTCGGGTGCTCGGGCTCGATCCCGTGGCCGATCACCGACGGCTCGTGCCCCGCATCGGCGTGATGCTGCAGGACGGTGGCGTGGCCACGGGGATGCGCCCGGCCGAGGCGCTCCATCTCACTGCGGCCTACTACGACGATCCCGCCGATCCCGACGAACTGCTCGACCTCGTCGGCCTGGCCGATCATCGTCGCTCGACCTGGCGTTCACTCTCCGGAGGCGAGAAGCAGCGTCTCTCGCTCGCGCTCGCACTGGTGGGTCGACCCGATGTCGCCTTCCTCGACGAACCCACCGCCGGAGTCGATCCCGCCGGGCGGCTCGTCATCCGCTCGATCATCGACGACCTGCGCGCCCGCGGTGTCGCGGTGCTCCTCACGACGCACGATCTCGATGAGGCGGAACGGCTCGCCGATCGTGTGCTCATCATCGATCACGGTCGACTGCTGGCCGATGGCACACCCACCGAATTGATGCGGGCGTCGGCCGGCGACGAGGTGCGTTTCGGCGCGCCTCCGGCGCTCGATGTGGGTGCACTCGGCACCCGTGTCGGCGCGACCGTGACCGAGACGTCACCGGGTGAGTACGTCGTGGCCGGTGCGTCCACTCCCACACTCGTCGCCGCCATCACCGCATGGCTGGCCGAGCACGATCTTCCCCTCGCCGATCTGCGCGCAGGACGTCAGAGCCTCGAGGACGTCTTCCTCCGACTCACCGCCGAATCGGCAACCCCGAACGACGATGCGCCGCGACGTCGGGGACGGAGCCGAGGATGAAGGCGTTGTTGGCCCAGACCCGTTCCGAGGTCGCGCTGAGTCTGCGCAACGGGGAGCAGTTGCTCGTGAGCGTCGTCATCCCATTGCTGCTCCTCAGCTTCTTCTCCACCGTCGGTGTGCTGCCGGTGCCCGATGGTGTGACCGATCGAGTCGACTTCCTCGCGCCCGGCATCATCGCCCTCGCCGTGATGTCGAGTGCGATGGTCGCCCTGGGCATCGGCACCGGTTTCGAACGGCAGTACCACGTGCTCAAGCGCCTCGGCTCGACACCACTCGGTCGCGTCCGATGGACGCTCGCCAAGATCGGCATGGTCAAGGTCGTGCTGCTCATCCAGATCGCGCTGATCGTTGCGATGGCATTTGCGCTCGGATGGTCGCCCGGAGGGACACCGCTGTTGGCCATCCCCGCAGTCGTGCTCGGTGCTGCGGCGTTCGCCGGTGTGGGTCTTCTCATGGCCGGCACATTGCGGGGCACGGCCACACTCGCTCTCGCGAACGGGCTCTACCTCGTGCTCCTGCTGCTCGGCGGAATGATCGTTCCGTTCAGCGAGATGCCCGGTCCGCTCTCGACCATCGGACGAATGCTCCCGGCAGGCGCGCTATCGACCACGTTGCAGGCCGCACTGCGCGACGGCGCACCATCGGCTGGTGGCGCTTGGATCGTGCTCGTCATCTGGGCCATCGCTGCGCCACTCGCCGCGGTGAAGCTGTTCCGCTGGGACTGATCAGTCGGACGCCGACTCCGGCGCGACCACTTCGGCGATCGGGCCATCGGAGAGATGCACGCCCGACGCGCCCTCCCACTGCGCGATCTGCTGCTCGGTCATGACGAGGCCCTGGCGATCGGCGGCCAGATGGCGGCCGGCCCACTTGAAGAACATCACGGCGATGATCGCCCACAGGTACATGGCCTCGAGCAACTTCATGATGAGACCGGCCGCGGTCTGATCCTCGAGTGCCGAGATGTGCCAGAGCCTGACCGGCTGGTCGTAGCTCGAGTAGACCACGGTGCTCGAGTTGGCCAGCCATGCGGCCGGGAGCGTCGGGATGATCGACTGGCAGAACAGATAGGCCATCTGCCCCGGCAACGACAGGCGCAGCGATGGCCACGGGCCACAGACCGGGATCCACATGATGAGTGCGGTGAGCACGAAGAGCACATGCGCGCCGAAGTGGAACGGTCCATTGCTCGTGGCGAGGTTGACGAACCCCTGCATGTGGCTCACGAGGTTGAACACGTTGAAGATGGCCCAGGCGAGCACGGGCTTGGCGAGGACGCGCACGATGTGCCACATACGTCCATCGCTGCGAACGAGCAGTTGCGCGAGCCAGGTGGGGCACGAGAGCAGGAACAGAGGCGGAACCACGAGGGTGAGCACGAGGTGCTGCAGCATGTGTGCCGAATAGAGGCGCTGTTCCGCGATGTCGTGCATCGGCCATACCGAGGCCGCAGTCATGAAGGCGAGGCCCGACCAGAACGCAATGACCTGACGACGCGACACCGTGCGCTCGCCGGGTTCGACCACCTGAGGGCCGAGCACTCGCGCGATGTAGATGCCCATGACCGCGATCGCTCCAACGAGGACCCACACCTCGAGGTGTGGTGAGAAGACGGGGAACTCGCTGGCCAACACTGGGCTCAGTCTTGTGCGACCGAAGCCGATCGCACCACTCGGGCGATCAGTGCAGCAGATTGGTGAGGGGGAGGATCGCTGCCTCCATCACCGCGTGGTCACCGGGCCAGAAGACGCGGAACACGCAGAGCACTACGAGATAGACGATGACCGCCAGGATCAGGCCCATGTAGAAGAGCCAGGTCAGGATCGGCTTGTCGAACTTGAGGTGCATGAAGATGTAGGCGATCACGAAGAACTTGACCGCCATGAGGATCATGAGCACCGGCACCAGCAGCTCATCGGCCCAGACCGGGAAGTCAGGAGCGGCGTAGGTGAGGACCTCGACGAGCGTGACGACGGCGAGGAAGATCGCTGTGAGTACGTAGACCTTGTCGCGCGAGTAGTCCTTGACCGCGCCGTCGAGGACGCTGGTGGGGACGGGATCGTGGGAGGTGATGGTCATGTCCGGATCCTCACTTGGTCGGGACGAGGTAGATGACGGCGAAGATCACGACCCAGACCACGTCGACGAAGTGCCAGTAGAGACCGACGATCTCGACCGTCTCGGACCGATGCTCGGGCAGACGACCCCGCAGGGAGAGCAGCAGGAGCGACACCAGCATGATGATGCCGACCGTGACGTGCACGCCGTGGAAACCGGTGAGTGTGTAGAACGCCGAGCTGAAGCGACTCGTGGTGAAGCCGAGACCCTCGCGGTAGAACACGGTGAACTCGTAGACCTGACCGGCGATGAACGTCGCGCCAAGCATCGCGGTCGCACCGAGCCACACCCGCATGCGGCGGTGTTCGCCGCGCTCGATCGCGGCGACGGCCAGCACCATGGTGAGCGAACTCATGAGCAGAACGAACGACGAGGTCGACGTGAAGGGGATGTCGAAGAGCTCGTGCGGCGTCGGGCCCTCGAGCGGGTTCTTGTAGAGCAGGTAGGTGGTGATCAGACCGCCGAACAGCAGACATTCGGAGGCGAGGAACACCCACATGGCCAACTTGGTGTTGGAGATGCCGGTGTTGGTGTCGTGATCGATGCGCGTCGGCCTCGGCGATCGAGGGCCGGGCGGTGAGTGTCGACTCAGCCAACGGTCTCGACCTCCCTGGCCTCGATGGCGGGAGCATCTTCGGGTGACGCGTCGGCGCTGGCTCCGTCATGCGAGTCGTGCGACTCGGGACCGTGATCACCGTGGGCCGCATCGGGATCGTCCGGCGGCTCCATGACCCAGCCGTAGAGGCCGCCGACGACGATGATGCCGCCGACCAGGCACAGCCACAGGCTGAAGATGAGGCCGTAACCAACGATCGGAAGACCGAAGGCGACGACGATCGGCCAGTACGACGGCGACGGGAGATGGATGTTCTTGCCATCGACGGGCTTCTGCACGACGTCCTCGGTCTTGGCGATGCGCACGAGCTTGTGGTCAGCGGTCTCGCCGTACTTGCGGTACCAGAAGTCGTCGACGCGGGTGATCGTCGGGATCTCCGAGAAGTTGTACTCGGGAGTCGGCGACGGGACCATCCACTCGATGGTGCGCGCGTCCCATGGATCGGCACCGACGGGCGGCAGATCCTTCGCCTTCTTCTTGCTGTAGAAGATGTTGACGATGAACAGGGCGACGGCGGACGCGATGAGGAACGCGCCGATGGTGGCGATCTTGTTCCAGAAGTCGAAGCCGTAGCCCGCGTCGTAGGTGTAGATGCGGCGGCTCATGCCCTGGAGGCCGAGCACGTGCATCGGCGCGAACGTGAGGTTGAAGCCAAGGAGCAGCAACCAGAAGTTGGCCTTGCCCCAGTTCTCGTTGAGCATGTAGCCGAACACCTTCGGCCAGTAGAAGTAGAGGCCACCCATGAAGCCGAAGAAGGCGCCACCGAACAGCACGTAGTGGAAGTGGGCGACGAT
>CAYVUO010000052.1:0-11798 GCA_964454715.1 uncultured Bifidobacterium sp.
CAGGCGATCGCCCTCGATCTCGGCGTTGATGAGCTTGGTGACGATGTCGTCACGCGGGTCGACGGCACGCTCCTTGGCCATGTTGTTGACGTAGGAGTAGAGCTCGACCATGGCCGAGGCGTTGTCCTCGGAGGCGTACTCGGGATCGTCGATGCCGATCATGCGGTTCGACCACTCGAACAGCATGCGGCGATCCTCCTGCGGCACGCCCATGATCTCGGCGATGGCCTGCAGGGGAAGCTCGGCAGCGACATCCTCGACGAAGTCGCACGAACCGCGCTCGATGATGTTGTCGACGATGAGCGTGGCGCGATGCTGCAAGTACTGCTCGATCAGACCGATCATGCGCGGCGTGAAGCCCTTGTTGACCAGCAGGCGGTAACGCGTGTGCTTCGGTGGGTCCATGTAGAGCATCATCAGGCCACGCGGGTCGTTGCCGCCCGCGCCACCGGCCATCTCGTCAGGGGTGAGGATCGAGATGCCGCCGGCCTCCGAGGAGAACAGCTGGGTGTCTCGGTTCACGGTGACGAGGTCCTTGTGCTTCACGACGTTCCAGAAGCCCTGGGCTCCCGGATACTCGTGCCAGCTGACGGGATCCTCGGCGCGCAGCCGATCGAACATCTCGTAATGCTCGAGACGCTGGAAGCGGTCGAGGTCGAGAAGGTCGATTCCGTCGAGTGCCATGAGTTCCCCCTGTGGTGGTGGCGATGGTCACAGGACACTAATGGACGGGGCGTGGCGCGCCACCTTCGGAGCCCGAGGCCACCGCGTCGGAGGACGCCAGCACGGTGATGCCGCCGATGACCAGGGCGAGACCGACCGCGGCGCCGATGAGATCGCCGAGGTGGTGGTGGAAGCGTTCGTCGAGCACCACGACGCCGATGGCTCCGGCGATGAGGGGGTTCCCCCCGACGAATGGGCCGAGGGCGGACGCGAGGGGGCCCGATCGGAACGCCACCTGCTGCAGGATCAGCGCCGCCAGCTCGAACAGGCCGAGGGCGACCAGCAGCACGGTGACCCTTGCGATTCGTCCGGCATCGGAGTCGGCGAGCAGGATCGTGAGCATCTTGAGCAGCACGGCTGAGGTGCCGAGACAGGTGGCCGCCGCGGTGGCGAACAGTGCGGCTCGATGGCCGGGGGTGCGAGCGCGGCGGGCGAGCAGGATGAGGCCGACGATCGCAGTGACGATCACGATGGCGCCGATGATCCAGGTGTGGGTGGGAACCGACGTGCGTCCGTCCTGGGGGTCGGCGAAGCCGAGGAAGGCGGCGAGGCCGACGACGGTGATGACGGCGCCCGACCAGTCGCGTCGCGTCACGCGGGCTCGGCCGATCGTCGCGCCGAGTACGAGGGCGAAGAGCAAGGAGGTGACCATGATGGCCTCGACCTCGATGATCGAACCTCGATGCAACGCGAATGCATGGAGCGCACCCGAAACGCCGGCCATCGCCACACCGGCGATCCACAGCGGAACTCGCACGAGCGTGACGAGCAGTGCGATCGGCGAGTGCGTCGATCGGTCGACGGAGTTGGCACCCCGGTTCTGCAGCACTGCGGCGGCCGCGCCACTGAGGGCGGCACCGAGCGCGAACAGCAGCGCCGTCGTCGACATCGTGATCCCTCCCGTGGCTACGCTCTCCGCACGCTAGCGAAAGGCGCCGTCCATGCAGCTCGGCATGCAGATCGACTACTCGGGTGGGTTCAAGGAGTCGGCGCAGCGCGTCGTCGACTTCGAATCCGCCGGCCTCGACATCGCATGGGTGGCCGAGGCGTACGGCTTCGATGGCCCGTCGTTCATGGGCTACCTCGCCGCCCGAACCAACACGATCACGATCGGTTCGGGAATCCTGCCCATCTACACCCGCACACCCACGCTCATGGCCATGACCGCGGCCAGTCTCGACACGCTCACCGACGGACGCTTCATCCTCGGTCTCGGTGCATCGGGCCCGCAGGTGATCGAGGGCTTCCATGGTGTGAAGTACGACGCGCCGCTCGGTCGTACACGCGAGATCATCGACATCTGCCGATTGGTGTGGAAGCGCGAGCGCACGCAGTACGAGGGCAAGTACTACACACTCCCGTTGCCACCCGAGCAGGGCACGGGTCTCGGCAAGCCGTTGAAGATCATCGCCCACCCGCGTCGCGCCGACATCCCGATCTGGATCGCGTCACTCGGTCCCAAGAACGTCGAACTCACCGCTGAGGTGGCGAACGGCTGGATGCCGATCTTCTTCCTCCCCGAGAAGGCCGAGTCGGTGTGGGGCGCCGACCTCGCCGCCGGCCGGGCCAAGCGCGATCCGTCCCTCGGCGAGTTGCAGATCACCGCTGGTGGTCTCGTCGCGATCGGTGACGACATGGCGTCGATGGCGGAACTGTCACGGCCGATGGTCGCGCTCTACGTCGGTGGCATGGGTGCGAAGGGTCGCAACTTCTACAACGACCTCATGTGTCGTTACGGGTGGGAGCGCGAGGCCGAGCAGATCCAGGACCTCTACCTCGAGGGCCGCAAGGACGAGGCCGCGGCGCTCGTGCCCGAGGAGTTCCTGCGTCTCACCAACCTGTGTGGGCCCGAGGGCTTCGTGAAGGAGCGCATCGCCGCATTCGCGGAGGCCGGTGTGACGGTGCTCAACATCATCCCGATCGGCGACGACCCGTTGCGCATCATCGAGACCGTGCGGTCGTGGCTGCCCTGAGGTGACACGTCGACGCACGGTCGCGGTGCTCGCGCCGCATCCGGACGACGAGTCGATCTTCTGCGGTGGTCTGCTGGCGCGCCTTGCGGCGGCGGGACATCGCACGATCGTGATCGCCGCAACGAACGGTGATGCCGGTCGAGCCGTCGACGATGACCTCGCTCGCGTGCGGGCCGGCGAGTTGGAGGCGGCGGCATCGGTGCTCGGGGTCGATGCCGTCCGGAACCTCGGCTACATCGACTCGGGGCTCGGCCCGAACGTGCTTCCCGGTGGATTCGCGTCCGTGGCGGTCGAGCGCGCGGCCGATCGCCTGGCCGAGGTGCTCGTGGCGGAGTCGATCACCGATCTCGTGTGCGATGCCGTCGGCGGTGTGTACGCACATCCCGACCATCGTCATGCCCATGAGGTGGCGATGGTCGCGGCGCGCATGGCCGACGTGACGTCGGTTCATGGCGTGACCGTCGATCGCGAGCACCTGCACTTCGTCGAGACCCATCTCGTGGTCGACGCGCACACCGCGCTTGCGGACACTGCACCGGGCGCAGGGCCGGTATTCGGCGCGGCCACGGTGGAGATCGATCATGAGCTCCGCCTCGATCCGGCGACGATCGCTCGCAAGCGCGTGGCGATGGCGGCACATGCCAGTCAGATGCCGTCGGACTCCGCGGTCATGACGCTCGACGACGAGGCGTTCGCGTCGGTCTACGGAGTCGAGTGGTTCGTGACGTTGGCGGGCGAACCGATCAGTCGCCTGTTCGACTGATCAGCGGCAGTTCCATGCTGCGTTGGTCTTCGTGGCGAGTTCCGCGATGGCGGCGCGCTCCGTTGCCGTGAGGGTCGAGCAATCCATTCCATCACCGCGGTATCCCTGTCGGAACTTCCAGTTGTTCGATTCGCACGAGACGAACACAGGAACCCCATTGGACGGAGCACCGCTCGTGAGCACGGCCCGGACGAAGGCGTACTTGCCGTCATTGGTCACGGCGGTCTGGGCGATGGTCAGGGACGTCGGGTTCGGATCCGGGATGAGCGAGACGGTGAGGTTCCCGGCCGTGCAGTTGTTCGGCGGGGCCGTCGTGGTGGTGGACGAGGCAGCCCTGGCCGTCGTGGTGGTTCGTGGCCGGGTGGTCGAGGTCGATGATGCCGACCCCGACTCGGACGATGAGCCACCGCAGGCGCCGACGAGCAGGGCCGAGGCCAGCACTGCGCCGGCGAGAGCCGCCCTGCGAGAACGGATGGAACCGAACATGACGTCACCCCCGTGACTGCTCCCGTGGAGCCTCCGCGGATCGTACTGTTGGGGGTGCTTCCGAGGGGGGAACGATGCAACTGGAACCGTCACGCACCTACACCGACTTCGATCCGTACATCGCCGCCGCCGGCACCGAGCGCGAACGACGGATGCTCACGATCGTGCAGGCCCATGCCCGGGCCGAGGTCGAGCGCAGCCTCGACGGGCTGATGGCGACGCTGGTCGCCGAACCCGAGTACCACTTCTGGGTGCAGGGCAAGGACATGGGGCCGAAGGGGAAGGCCGCAGTACGCGCCTACTACACCGACTTCGTGATGAGCGGGGGAGCGGTGCTCGAGTCGGGTGTCGAGCGGCTCGTGATCGGTGCCGATTCGATCGTGCAGGAGGGATACATCCGCAACCTCGTGCCGGTCGGCGTGGCGCGGCGAAGGGGCTATGCGATCCCCGATGGGGTCGATCACGTGTTGCTCACGTATCGCAACCTCGTCGTGTGGCCGTTCGACGACGCCGAGGAGTGTCTGCTGTTCGGTGAGGATGCGTACACGCCACTCGATCTCGATGCGTGGGAAGCGGTCGCCGAGTCGGACCTTCCGCAGCACTACCTCGACTACCTATCCGAGATCGGCTACTCGGCCTGATCGTCGCGAAGTGATTCCTTCCACGATCGGAAACGATCGTGGCTCACACCGTCGGGTCCGATGCCGGAGCCTTCGCCCTCAGCGTCGAGATCGAACGTGAACGATCGATCGAGATCCTCGGAATCGATCGCGCCGTAGCGGGCGGACGCGCCCGCTGCTGGACCGGCGCGCCACAGCAGATAGCGGCCGATGCGGCGGATGTAACCGGCTTCGGCGCCGAGGTGGTCACCGAGGTGCACGATCGATGGGGGAGCCTCGATCCACATCGATGCCGGTATGCGCGACTCTCGCTGGGGCAGCGGCGGAAGCTGGTCGGTGTGCACCGGTTCGGTCACCGGCGGCCGTTGCTCGGCCGGTGTCGCCATCACTCGCTCGGTTCGTCGTCGAGTTCGGCGAGGCGCGCGAGCAGTTGATCGCGGATCGACTCACCGGGTTCACGCGCCTTGTCGCCGGTGATCCGCCAGCCGTGTCGGCTCGAGTAGAGCAACGGTGGCTGTTCGAGCCGGCCCTCGCCGTGCGCGGTGATGCGTCCGAAGACGAGCTCGTGATCGACCATCGTGAGACGTTGGAACACCTCGGCGGTGAACCACGCGATGCATCCGGGAACGATCGGGTGACCGTCGTTGTCGTCGATGTACTCGGGAGCCAGGTATCGGAACTTGCGCCCGGGATAGCTGAAGTACTGGCCCTCGGTGATCTGGTCGGCCGCCAGCAGCGACACCGTGAAACGACCACTCGCCTCGATGAGCGGCCAGGTGTCGTGCTTCGGCGAGATCGACGCCATGACGATCGGCTCCTCGAACGACACCTGGGACACCCAATGGGAGGTGTAGGCGCGGGTGACACCCTCATGGGTGGCGGCCACCACCTGCACGCCCTTGATCATCTGCCCGAGGGCGCGCTTCACATCGCGATCGATCATGGTCCGAGTCTGCCCTGCGTCAGCGAGGACTGCGTGGGTCAGATCCAGTAGCCGGTGACGTCGATGATGACGTGGGCACTACCGCCCTGATCGCCGGCGACGATCGTGAGCTCACGGTCAGCGTTGAGGGTGAGTACGACACCATTGGCCAGCGTCTGGCCCGAAGCGAACCAGTTGATGGTCGATGCAGGACGTGTCGTATCGCCGCCGGGGTTGATGCAGAGGTAGTTCTTGTCGATCGTTCGAGTCACGGTGACATTGGCGGCGACGGCCCTGGCTCCGTAGGGGACGATGTCGTAGGCGACGACCACCCCGGAGGAGTTTCGCTTGTTGGCGACATCCACAGTGCGGTGCGCGCTGTCGACGATCGGGCCATTCAGCGCGTATGCAGTGCTACGGGAGTCGTAGACGCGGGCGGGGGAGATGGCGTGGAAGGTTCCGGCCGAGGACGGGCCGGCGAGCTTGCGCCAACTCGACGGCGCACTGGTGCCGTCCTGCACGCAGTACCAGAGGTTGGCGTTCCCATCGACGACGATCTCGCCTCGGGAGAAGAATTCGGCGCGATAGAACGGTACGTCTCCGTAGGGCGCGATCGTGACGGCGGCGCGCTGGGTGCGGATGAACAGTCCTGTGCCCGTCTCGGTCTCGCTCCGCAGCCCGGCGCCCAGGGTCGAGATGCCTCGCACGCCCGCGGCGTAACCATCCGTGCATTCGCCCATGACACCACTTCCCGTTGACGAGACTCCGCTCACGCCCGTCCCGTCGCCACTGATGCCGAAGATCCCATACCCGCGCGCGGAGAATGCGTAGACGCCACTGCAATTCACGGCGCTCGCATTGACGGCGGCGACGAGGGGGTTGGGGAGGTGGCTCCCGTCGTTGAGCGCGGCTTCGATCGCATTCGTGCCTTCCGCGAGGGAGAGCACTTCGGCCCGTATCGCCGGCATCACGGAATCGGTGGTCGCTCGCACGGCGCTCTCGTACGGGCTTGCAATCGCTTCGATCTGTTGGACCATTGTCGCCGCGTCAGCGCGTTCGGTGGCACGCGTGAGCACGGCGCCACTGGCCAGGGCACCGGCCGCGACGATGCCTGCAGTGCGCAGTGCCGATCGGCGCGACACCGGTGCATCGGGCGATGCGACCACGACTTCGTCGGTGGGCTGGGGCAGCCGGCGTTCGAGGTCGGCGAGCGTGCCCCGCAGTTGCGCGAGTTCGGTCCGGAGGGCGTCGAGTTCGATCGATTCCATGGCCGCAGAGTAGGGCTGCGGTGCGGGTGGATCAGTGCAGTGTGACGGTGTCGAGGGTTGTCTGGTGTGCGGTGAGTGCGCCTACTCGCGACTCGGCCTAGGGGTCAGAGCCAGTAGCCGGTGACGTCGACGATCACCTGGGCGCTGCCCCCTTGGCTTCCTGCCACGACGTTGATCTGACGATTCGAACTGATCGCAACGATGATCGCGTTGGCTGCAGTCTGTCCATTCGCGTACCAGTTGATCATCGAGGAGCCGACAGTTGTGACGCCTCCCGGATTCACGCAGAAATTGTTCCGCCCGGTGGTGCCGGTGACCGTGATGTTCGCGGCCACCGCCGTTGCTCCGGAGGGAACGATGTTGCTCGTCACGAGTGCGCCGGTCACAACGTCGAAACTGTTTGCCACTGAAATGGTTCGGACTGAACCTGAGGTGACGGCCCCGATGCTTCGGCGAGAGTCGTAGACTCTCGCGGGGGTGATGGGATTGAACGAGCCGGCGGTCGACGTCGCCGCGAGGCGGCGCCAGCGGGAGGGCGCGCCCGTGCCGTCCTGCACGCAGTACCAGAGAGCTCCGTCCCGATCGACGTGCAGGTCGCCGGCGCGGTAGGCCCATCCGATGTTGCCAGTCGGCGCTGCGCCGGAGGGAGTGAGGCGGACGCTCACCCGATTCCCATTGCAGATCATGCCGATACCGCCCACCCCTCCGCTGGCGGCGGTGCCGACACCGACCACCCCGACGACTCCAGTGAACGTGCCACCAGCGGATTCGGATGAATAGCCTCGGACGGCCGAGCCGGTGGTCGATTGGGCGAGGATCGCGTCTGCCGACGTCGAAGTCACTTGAGCTCCGTAGCCAGTCTGAGAGAACGCGCTGATGCCGACACTTGAAGAAGTCGTGAAGACACCGCCGGGGCCGTCGATCGAAGTGCCCATGACGGCGATGCCGTAGGGCGAGTCTCCGAGTACACCCTTGCCAATCTCCGACGAACCGACAACTCCTGCATTGGACGCATAACTGTTCGCATTGCCCCACACGCCGTAGGCCCCTTCGCCAGTCGCAGTGGCTCGGATGGCGGACAGGTTCGCTGCACTCGAGGTGGCGATGACCGCCTCCCTGGTCGAACTTGCGGTTGCGCGCAATGCTGGCTCGGTCGACGTGCCTGTTGCGTCGTAATTGCCTGTGGACGAGTAGGCGGCAGCAGGTGTGGCGGACTGCAGTAGTGCGGCTCCTCCTGCGAGGGCGCCGGCGGCGACGACTCCGGCGGTGCGCAACGCGGCACGTCGAGACACGGGAGCCTCGTTCTGTCCGAGCACGGGGCCGTCGCCAGCAGCGGGCGCGCCGATCGTGCGGTCGCGGTACTGCTCGAGTTCGGCCCGGATGCGTCGGACCTCATCGAGTTCATTCTGCAACTGGGCCAACAGGACGTCGTGCGTCGAATCGGTCGCGGTCATGGTCCCCACCCTTCGGGCGGGGAGGTTCCCCGGCCGTGACCGAGAGTAACCGTGCGTCCCGAGCCATGGTGACGTGGTCCGGCCGGCCCGGGACGTCAGTGCAGTGTGACGGTGTCGAGGGTCTCGCCGGTGCGGGCGACGGCGGTGACGATGAGGTCCCTGGCGGAAGCCTCGATGCCGACGAAGTGATGACGCACGGCGGAGACATCGGCGATCACTCCCGTCGTGCACGCGCTCACTGCGGTCGTCGCAGCCCCTCCACCTCCGGTGACGACGTAGGTGGTCGTGGCGTCATGGAAGCGTTGATAGGAGTGATCGTGGCCCGAGAGCACGAGGTCGACGGCATGTGAGCGGATGATCGGTGCCCACAGGTCGAGCACGGCCGCCGTGTTGCCGTGCGGTCCGCACGAGTAGGGCGGATGGTGGAAGGCCACGATGCGCCAGGTGTAGTTGCCGCTCGCCAGCTTCGCGTCGAGCCACGAGGCTTGGGCCTGCGACACATCGTTCGAGTCGAGTACGAGCAGTTGCACCGACACGCCATTGCGCTGGAGGACCTGCTCGTAGTGGCGACCCGGGAGACCGAGGTGGGCGATGAGGCTTTCTCCGTTGTTGGTCCTCACATCGTGATTGCCGAGTGCGGCCCAGAACGGACGTGAGGCGGTCAGCGCGGCATAGGGCGCGTCGATGCGTGACGCGAAGAGTGCCGGATCGCCGACGTCGTAGACGACGTCACCGACCTCGAACAGGGCGTCGGTGCGATGGGTCGATGCCCATGTCTGCATCTGGGTGGCGACCTCGAACTGTGTGGGAGTGCCGACACCAGCGTCACCGAAGGCGATGAACCCCACGGCAACGGCGGGAGGCTGCGGGACGGAGGTGGTCGTCGTCGGTTCCGGCGCCGGCTCGGGGATGGGAACGATCGAGCACGCAACGAGCAGTGAGCCCACGAGCAGGAGGGGGGCGAGGAGGAGGTTCTTCCGCATGCCCCTGTGATCGTCCGACGGGGCGAAGTGTTACATCGGGGCCGATTCCGTCCCCCTCCGTTCCATCGGGCCGAACCCCGGGCCTAGGGTCAACACGTTGGAGGAGGGGGAGAAGATGTCCGACACGCACGCCGGCAACCCGCACGCCGGGCTGCCGATCACCGATGACGACGCCACGATCGCTGCGATGCTGGCTGATGTGAGCATCCCGACGCTGATGTTGTCGATGGTGCACATGACCGGTGACGCATCGTGGATCCGCGGCGACATCCGTCCGCTGGGGTTGTTCCTCAACGAGATCCAGGGCTACATGCCCGAGGACCAGAAGGCCGAGGTTCGCGCCCGCGCCCTCGAAGCCATCATCGCCTTCCGCGATGGCGGCTGTGTGCTGCCACCGCCGCCCGACGAAGCGCTGTTGCGGGAGATGATGGCGTGGTTGGTGTGCGCCGAGGTGCCGGCCGAGTACGTGCCGATGATGCTCGAGGAGATGGAGCTCGACGGTTCCGACCAACGCAGTGTGGTCACGCATTCACCGGCCGAGGCACGCGCTGCGCTTCCTGTGATCGTGATCGGTGCCGGTGAGTCGGGAGTGCTCGCTGGAGTGCGACTCGCACAGGCTGGGATTCCCTTCACCATCATCGAGAAGAACGCCGGCGTGGGAGGCACCTGGTACGAGAACTCGTATCCGGGTGCGCGTGTCGATGTCGGCAACCACTTCTACTGCTACTCGTTCGAGCCGGCCGATCACTGGACGGAGTACTTCGCCCAGCAACCCGAATTGCGCGCCTACTTCGAACAGGTCGCCGATCGTCACACTCTGTGGTCGAACATCCGCTTCTCGACCGAGGTCGTGCGTGCGACCTGGGACGACCCGGCCGGTCTGTGGCATGTCGTCGTTCGCACTCCCGATGGAACTGAGGAGACGCTCGACGCGCGTGCGGTGATCACTGCGGTCGGTCAGCTCAATCGCCCGAAGATGCCCGACATCCCCGGCATCGACACCTTCGAAGGGCCGTCGTTCCATTCGGCGCGCTGGGATCATTCGGTCGACTGGAAGGGCAAGCGCGTGATCATGATCGGCGCCGGCGCGAGCGGCTTCCAGATCGCGCCCACCATCGCTCCCGATGTCGAATCACTCGTCGTGTTCCAACGCACGGCGCAATGGATGTTCCCCAATCCGAACTACCACGAGAAGGTGCCGCCGGGCATGCCGTGGGCGATGCGTCATCTTCCGTTCTACGGACGTTGGTATCGCTTCCTGCTCTTCTGGCCGAGCTGCGACGGTTCGCTCGCCAACGCTCACCTCGACCCCGAGTGGCCCCACCAGGATCGCTCGATCAACGCGGCCAACGACATGGCCCGTCAGATGTTCACCGACTGGATCACCGGTCAGGTCGGCGACGACCCGGAGCTATTGGCCAAGGTCATTCCCGACTATCCCGCGACCGGCAAGCGGACGTTGCAGGACAACGGTTCTTGGCTCGGCTGTCTCAAGCGAGACAACGTCGAACTGGTACGCACGGCGATCGATCACATCGACGGCAGCGGTGTCGTCACCGTCGACGGCACCCACTACGACGCGGACCTCATCGTCTACGCCACCGGCTTCCGGATGTCGGAGGTGCTGTTCCCGATGGAGTTCATCGGTCGTGACGGTGTATCGCTCAACGAGTTCTGGGATGACCGCCCCGCGGCCTACCTCGGCATCACCGTGCCCGGTTTCCCGAACCTGTTCATGACCTACGGGCCGAGCACCCATCTCAACCACGGCGGCAGCCTGATCTTCCACTCCGAATGCCAGATGCGCTACATCGGTGGATGTCTCGACGAGCTCGCCGCGCGCGGTGCGAAGTCGATGGAGCCCAAGGTCGAGGCCTACGAGGCCTACCACCGCAAGCACCAGGATGAGATCCGGGACATGGTCTGGAACCATCCGTCGATCCAGCACACGCACTTCAGGAACTCACATGGCGAGATCCATACCGTGAGCCCGTTCCGGCTCGTCGACTACTGGTCGTGGACCCGCACCGTCGACCCCGAGGACTACGTGTTCGACTGAACGCGTGGCACCCCCAACGGGATTTGAACCCGTGCCGCCACCTTGAGAGGGTGGTGTCCTAGGCCGCTAGACGATGGGGGCCGGTGTCACGCTTGGCCTCGGTTCCCCGTGCTGCAGTGGGGAGCGAAGGCCTCGGGAGTGTAGCGGTGGCGTGCGAGAGGACGCCAAAGTCCACCCGGGCTCGCTGCCGTCAGCCGGTGAAGTGCGGAGGTGTCGGGCTTGGCGGGACTGGCTGCACGGAGTCGGGCACATCGGTCTGGCCGGCGTTGTTCTCGCCCCAGGCCACGATCACGCCGTCGGCGCGCTTGGCGATCGTCATGTTGCCGCCGGCCGATACCTGGGTGAACGCGCCGGCGGGCGCTGCGAGTTGTCCCGCAGCATTCGAACCCCAACACACGATGGTGCCGACCGCATCGATGGCGCACGAATGCGAGTACGCAGCAGTCACCATTCGATAGCCCGTACCAGCGGGCGGCGTGGCCCGTCCGTCACCGTTCTCTCCCCAACACGCGATCGCCGTCGTGGAATCGATGGCGCAGGAGTGTGT
>CAYVUO010000053.1:0-11796 GCA_964454715.1 uncultured Bifidobacterium sp.
GATTCTCAAACTTCTCGAACGCGATCACCGACAACGCGACGGTGATCGTGCGCACCTTCGAGTACGCCGCCATCGCAACGATCGCCGCGATCCTGATCGGCTACCCCCTCGCCTATGTGATCGCGATGAAGGGCGGACGATTCAAGAACCTGCTCATCGCGCTCGTGGTCGCACCGTTCTTCGTCACCTATCTCGTGCGCACGCTCGCCTGGAAGATCCTGCTGTACGACGGAGGACCGGTCGTCTCGGTGTTGCACAGCATCGGCATCCTCGGCGAGAACCAGGGAATCCTCGGTTCGCCGTTCGCCGTGGTCGCCGCTCTCACCTACAACTTCCTCCCGTTCATGGTGCTGCCCATCTACGTGAGCCTCGAGAAGATCGACCGTCGGTTGCTCGAAGCTGCGTCGGACCTCTACGCCTCACCCGCCCGCGCGTTCCGCAAGGTCACGCTTCGCCTCTCCCTCCCTGGTCTGTTCGCCGGAACACTGCTGACGTTCATCCCCGCTGCCGGCGACTTCGTGAACTCCGAACTGCTGGGTTCCGATCGCACCGTGATGATCGGGAATGTGATCGAGAAGAACTTCGGCAAGGAGTTCTTCCGACCCGAGCTCTCGGCACTGTCATTCCTGCTGATGGCGGTCATCCTCATCGGCGTCGCCATCTACGCCCGACTGCTCGGCACCGAGGACATCGCATGACGACCCCGGTACGCACGCGATGGGGACGGCTCGGATCGCTCGGCCTCGGTGCATGGGCCGTGCTCGGCTTCGTGTTCCTCTTCACCCCGATCGTCGTGTCGGTGCTGTTCTCGTTCAACGAACCCGAGGGCAAGTACAACTACATCTGGAACCACTTCTCGCTCTCGGCCTGGACGAATCCGTTCGAATACGAGGACCTCACCGAGTCACTTCGCTACAGCCTCACGATCGCCGTGATCGTCACGCTCATCGCCACACTCATCGGCACGTTGATGGGATTGGCGATGGTGAAGTACCGGTTCCGGGCCAAGGGCCTGTTGTCGACCATCCTCATCCTTCCGCTCACGATGCCCGAGATCGTGATGGGCTTCTCGTTGCTGTCGTTGTTCGTCGCCATGGACGTCACCCGCAACATGTGGACGATCGTGATCGCGCAGGTGGTGTTCTCGATCAGCTACGTAGCCACCACGGTGCGAGCACGGATCCGCGGATTCGACTGGCGTCTGGAGGAGGCAGCACTCGACCTCGGCGCGTCACCGATTCGCACCTTCACGAAGGTGACGCTGCCGTTGATCCTTCCAGGCGTCGTGGCGGCGGTGCTGCTGACCTTCGCCCTCTCGCTCGACGACTTCATCATCACCTACCTGAATTCGGGCCTCGACAACACGTTCCCGATCCAGATCTGGAACATGAAGCGCAGTCGCATCCCGGTGCAGATCAATGTCTTCTCGACCGCGATCCTGATCGCGTCGATCGTGTTCGCCGTCGCCGTGGTGGTGGCCGGTCACCGACGCGAGCGACGCATGTCGTCGCGCAGCGCCGATCTCGGTCGCTGACTCAGCGCAGAGCGGCCACCGACTGGCCGAGCGCCTCGACACAACGGCTGGCCTGCTCGGGTGAGATCACCAGTGGCGGACAGAACGCGATGGTGGAGGGCCCGATGGGACGCCCGATCACACCGCGCTCGAGCATCCCCATGCGCACCGCAGCGGCATCGACGCCATCGGGCATCGCGGCTGCCCACACACCGCCGACACCGCGTGACGAGGGGATGACACCGTCGTCGACGAGACCGGCGAGTCCACCGCCGATGCGTTCGGCGATCATCGGAACATTGGCGAAGAGGTCCTCCTCGATCATGATCGCCACGTTCTCGAGCGCAGCCGCACATGCGGTGGGATGACCCGAGTAGGTGAACCCGTGGCGCAGCACGAACGACTCGTCGGCCTCGAGCACGTCGAGAACCGCCGGCCCGACCACGACGCCGCCCAATGGCAAGTAGCCCGAGGTGCAGGCCTTGGCGAACGTGATCATGTCGGGTTCCACGTCGTAGTACTGCGCGCCGAACCACGTACCGAGACGACCGAAACCCGTGATGACCTCGTCGAACACGAGCAGTGCTCCGTACTCGGTGCACAGTTCGCGCACCCGCTGCAGATAGCCCTCGGGAGGCGGGTACACACCACCTGCGCCCTGCACCGGTTCGCACAACACGACCGCGATCTGCGAACCGTGCTGTTCGAATGCTCGTTCCATCTCGGCGATGTCGGTGTTGCCGACGTTGATCACCGGTCCGAGCAGCGGACCGAAGTGCTGTTGGTTGAGTGGCAGTCCCTGCGCCGAGAGACCGCCGTATGCGACACCGTGGTATGCGTTCACACGACTCAAGATGGCAGTGCGCTCGACATCACCCTTGAGGGAGAACACCGCACGTGCCAGCTTGATCGCGGTGTCGACCGCCTCGGAACCCGAGCAGGTGAAGAACACCCGTGAATCGTCGAACGGAGAGGCGGCAGCGGTGAAGGCCGCGAACTGCTCGACCGGTTCGTTGGTGAAGATGTCGAAGCAGTTGTAGTTCTCGAGCACGACGACCTGCGACGCGATGCGATCGGCCATCTGCATGCGACCGTGCCCGATGTTGCAGTACCAGAGGCTGGCCATGCCGTCGATGTATTCGCGGCCCTGGTCGTCCCACACGAGCGCACCCTCGCCATTGCGGATGACCACGAACTCCTCGGCCGGTGCCGCAGGACGGGCGAAGGGGTGGAGGAACGGACTGCGAGACATGACGGCTCCCGGCGATCGTCGGTGAGTGCTCAGTCTCGCACTCGCTAGCCTCACGTCGTGGCCGACGGCATGGCACCCGAGAGCGCTGCGGCGACGCCGAGGATCGGCGTGTACCCCGGCACGTTCGACCCCGTCACCATCGCGCATGTGCACATCGCACGGTGCGCCATCGAACGCTTCGACCTCGACCGGATCGACTTCACCATCTCGGCCACGACGCTCGGCAAGGTCGACGGCGAACTGACCGCGATCGACGAGCGCGTGCGCCACTTGCGCGCCATCTGCAACGGCGACCCCGCTCTCGATGTGCGCACCACACCGGCGAGCCTGCTGGCCGACATCGCCGAGGGTTACGACGTGCTCGTGCTCGGTGCCGACAAATGGCATCAGGTGCTCGACCCCTCGTGGTACGGCGGTATCGACGAACGCGACGCCGCTCTCGAACGCCTGCCCGTCGTCGCGCTGGCTCCGCGTCCACCGTTCACCCTCCCCGGTGAGGACGTCGCCGCCGATCCGCCAGCATGCGTGCGCGTCGTCGTGCTCGACACCGATGAGCGCCATCACCCCGTCTCCGCCACCGCCGTGCGTGAAGGTCGCGACGATTGGCGTGCTCGCCCGATCGAAGGTGGTCGATGAAGGTCGCAGCCATCCAGATGCGCTGCACGGGTGACCCCTTCGACGACCGCGCCGTTGCCACAACACTCGTCTCTGCCGCAGCTGCCGATGGTGCAGAACTGGTGGTGCTGCCCGAACTGTTCGCGTCGTTGGGACGCAGTTCCGTGATGCGCGAACGGGCCGAGTCGCTGCACGGCCCCACACTGGCGTGGGCATCGAGGTTGGCGATCGAAGTGCGTGCCGCGATCGTGTTCGGGTTCGTCGAGGTCGAGGGCAGTCACCTGTTCAACACGTCGTGTCTCGTCGACGCATCGGGGGCTGTTCGCGCCACCTATCGGAAGCTGCACCTCTTCGACGTCGACGTCGAAGGTGCGGTGTCGCGTGAGAGCGACACGTTCACCGCCGGAGACGCCATCGTGGTCGCTCGTTACGCCGACGAGTCGGTCGGAGTCGGCCTGTCGATCTGTTACGACCTTCGCTTCCCGGAACTCTTCCGAGCGCTCGGAGCGGCCGGCGCGTCGATCATCTCGGTCCCTTCTGCGTTCACCGCCTCGACCGGACGTGATCACTGGGACGTGCTCGTTCGTGCCCGCGCCGTCGAGAACCAGGTCGCCGTCATCGCTGCGGCCCAGTGGGGCACGAGCCCCGACGGCATCGAGCGATACGGACATGCGATGGTCGTCGATGCATGGGGCCGCATCCTCGGTGAGGCCGAGGGAGAGGGTGACGCCGTCGTGGTCGCCGACATCGATCTCTTCGCACAGGACGCCATCCGTCGACGCCTCCCGGCACTCGACCATCGGCGTCCCGACGTCTACGGCGGCTGAGCCTCAGTTCCCGAACATCGAGAGCCACTCCTGCGCATTGCGGGGGCGGAACACGAAGTTCACCTGGCGGGTGTGTCCCATCGAGTCGTACGGATCCTGCGAATACAGGTGACCGGGGAACAACAACGAATCGTCGGGCACCTTGGCCAGACGCTGGGTGAGGCTCTCGTAGAGCGCCACGGGATCGCCACCGGGCAGATCGGTGCGGCCACACCCCTCGAGGAACAGCGTGTCGCCCGAGACGAGCGCGCCATCGAGCATGAAGCACTGACTGCCGGGCGTATGGCCTGGCGTGTGGATGAGCTCGATCGGGATGCCACCCACCATCACGACATCACCGCTCGAATGCTTCACGAGATCGTTCTCGCTCAACTCGGTCTGCTTGAGGATGAACTCAGCCTCCTCGGTCTGTACGTGCACCGGCACGCTCGTCGCTGCGAGCAACTCATGCACCCCCTGGATGTCGTGTCCGAAGATGTGACCACCAACATGATCGGCGTGGTAGTGCGTGGCGAGCGCACCGACGAGACGCATGTCGTCCGCCGCGACCACATCGAGGATGCCGGCGATGTCGTACGCCGGATCGATCACGACCGCCTCACCGGTCTCGCGATCGCCGATGAGGTAGACGAAGTTGACCATCTGTCGAGCCATCGGGTCGTTGCGGGCGAAGTCGCGACCCGCGAGCAACTGACGGAAGTAGAGGCGATTGGGCGCAGGAGCGTCGGACATGGCTCCATTCTCACCCGAGATGGGCCGTGGTGCGATGGCAGCCGATGCTCTGGAAGAATCCCAACGCAGTTCACGCGATGAGGGGGACGACATGGCCAATGGCAAGGTGCACGATCCACGGACCGACCTGTTCGTGGGGTTCACCCTCGATACCGACGACCCCTTCGCCGTCTACGCCGAATTGCGGGCCGACAACCCCGTGGCCTGGAACGAGACCGGCGGATTCTGGGTGGCCACGCGCCATGCCGACTGCATGGCCGTATCGACCGCGCCCGACACCTACTGCTCCGGGCGCGGCATCCTGACCTTCGAGATCGGTGTGCAGTACCCCGCGCCGCCCACGATGATGCACACCGATCCGCCCGACCACACCCGCTACCGCACGCTCGTACAGCCGGCCTTCGGGCGCAAGGTCGTACGCACGCTCGACGACTCGGTCCGCGATGCCGCGCGCGCCCTCGTCGATGCCCTGCCGCTCGACGCACCCACCGATGTCGTGGCCGAACTCGCGGTGCCGCTGCCGGTGCAGGTGATCGCGCAGTTGTTGGGTCTGCCCGAGAGTGAGTGGCATCGCGTCTGGGAATGGTCGGAGGCCTCGATCCCCGGCACCGAGATCTTCAACGACGTCGAGCGCAAGGATCGTCTGAGCGCCGAGATGATGGCGGAGCTCATGCGACTCGTCGCACAGTCCCGCATCACACCCGGCGATGACGTCATCTCGATGCTCTCATCGGTCGAGATCGACGGCGATCGCCTGACCGACGATGAACTGGCGATGTTCCTCAACCAATTGCTCGTGGCCGGCAACGAGACCACTCGCAACACGATCAGCGGCGGGCTCGTCGCACTCGCGCAGAACCCCGAGCAGTGGGCCCGACTCGTCGCAGATCGCTCGCTCGTGCCGAGTGCGGTCGAGGAGATCCTGCGGTGGACGACCGCCGTCATCTACTTCATGCGAACCGCGACCATCGACACCATCCTCGGCGGTGAATCGATCTCCGCCGGCGACCCGATCGTGATGGTGTACGCATCGGCCAACCGTGACGAGGCCGAGTTCGGTGCCGATGCCGATCGCTTCGACATCGGTCGCAGCCCGAACCATCACATGGCGTTCGGATTCGGTGCCCACTTCTGCCTCGGAGCTGCGCTCGCTCGCCTCGAGGTGCAGGTCGTGCTGGAGTCCCTCCTCGACCGCGGAGTCACCCGACTCGAACTGGTGAGCACCCCGGGCATGTCGGCCAGCAACGTCATCGCCGGCGTCACGGGCGCCGAGATGGTTCTGCACACGAACTAGTCGAGCTGCGCCTCAGCACGACGGGCCACCTCGCGCAGCGGGAGGCCGAGCGCACGCGCCGCCGCAGCGATATCGTCGTATTCGGCCTTCACCCGCGAGCCACTCGACTTCACGCGGATGGCGTGACCGTCGACATCGACGGTCGTGAACTCCCGCGCTTGGGGCCAGCGCTCGAGCACCGAACCGCGCACACCCATCGTGCCGGTCTCGCGTACGAGCACTTCGCGCAGCGCCGACGCAAGCGATGGATCGCACAACACGCTCACCATGTGTGCGGGCCGACCCTTCTTCATCACGATCGGAGTGATCCAGGCGTCGTGGGCGCCTGCGGCGAGGAGTTCCTCGACGGTATGGGCCAAGGTCTCGCCAGTGACGTCATCGACGTTCGTCTCGAGCAACACGACGGACTGACCGGCGACGGCATGCGCGTCATCACGGGTGCCGATCACCACGCGAGTGAGGTTGGGACGATCGCCCAGATCGGCGGATCCGGCGCCGAAACCAGCGGCAATGATCGTCATCGCCGGCATCGCTCCCCACTGCACGACGTTCGCAGCGAGCAGCGCTGCGCCCGTCGGAGTGGTGAGTTCACGCGCGATGTCGAGTCCGTAGGTGGGAGCGTCATGCAACAACGACACGACTGCCGGAACCGGAACGGGCAACACGCCGTGAGCGGCGCGAACCGTGCCCAATCCATCGGCCACGGGGGACGACGCCACCTCGTCGACACCGAGCAGTTCGAGCGCGATGCAGGTGCCGACGACATCGATGATGGCGTCGATCGCGCCGACCTCGTGGAAGTGCACCGACTCGGGCGGTTGACGATGCAGACGACCCTCGGCCTCGGCCAATGCGCGGAACGTGGCGAGGGCCCGACGATGCACGCGGTCCGGCAACTTCGCGTCGGCGACGATCTGGGCCACGATGGCCGCCGATCGGGCCGGCGGGCTGGCCTCGGTGTGCACATGCACCTTCGTGCCGGCGATGCCCGAACGCAATACCGACTCGGTCTCGAGCGACCAGCCCGACAGCGGCAGCCGACCGAGCATGGATCGCACCTCATCGACGTCGACGCCGGCATCGATGAGCGCCCCGAGAGCCATGTCGCCGGCGATGCCGCTGAAGCAGTGGAACCACGCGACCGTGACCTGTGGGCCCGATGCTGCCGGTACCGTCACGCCCTCCCACGCCGCTGGACCTACGTGCACCGCGTCGTCGTGCGTATGCGCATGGCCGTGGTCATTCGAGTGCGAGTGCGAGTGCGAGTGCCCATGATCATGATCGTGTGGATGGCCGTGCTCGTGCTCAGACATCGGAACGCTCCCGCGCACGCGCGTTGAGTTGACGCAGCACTGCGACTGCAGCACCGAATCCGTTGTCGATTCCGACGACCGTGACCCCCGACGCGCACGTGGCCATCATCGCCAGCAACGCGGTCACTCCGTCGAGCGACGAGCCGTAGCCGACGGAGGTGGGAACGGCGACGACCGGTGCGGCGGTCAGCCCGCCCACCACGCTCACGAGCGCGCCCTCCATGCCGGCGACGACCACGATCGCATCGGCCGAGGCCAACACGTCGACAGCACCGAGGATGCGATGCAGTCCCGCGACACCCGCATCGGTGACCCGCACCGGCATGACTCCGTGCGCGGCCAACGTGGCCGCGCACTCGTCGGCCACGGGAAGATCGGCGGTGCCGGCGGTGACCACGACGACGCGCTCGACCCGCTCTGCCGCCGCGCGCCACACCACCGTGTGCAGTCGCGCCTCGGTGCCACCGCCAGCCTCGGTGACCGCGCCACCGGGATTGCGAGCGAGAGCGACCGCCACCTGTTCGTCACTGGCGCGCGACAGCACGATCGGCGAGCCCGGATGCACGAGCAGCTCGGCCACGATCGCCGCGCACTGCTCGGGCGTCTTGCCGGGGCCGTAGACCGTCTCGGCCATTCCCTGACGAACCGTGCGGTGATGGTCGACACGGGCGAACCCGAGGTCGGCATACGGCAGCCGCCGCAGCACCTCGACCGCCTCGTCGGCACTCGTCTCGCCCGATCGCACCCGTTCGAGCAACCCACGCAGGGCCTCGGCATCCATGGCTCTATCCTCGCCCACCGTGAACCCTCCCGCCGCGCCCGACTGGTCGACCCGCTCGATCGCCTTCCTCGGCCCCGTCGGCACCTTCTCCGAACAGGCGTTGCTGAGCCAGCCCGACCTCGGCACCGCCCATCTGCTCCCGATGCAGAACTTCGCCAGTGTGATCCGCGCCGCCGAGGACGGCGAGGTCGACGCCGCGTTCGTGGCCATCGAGAACTCCATCGAGGGCACGGTCAACGTCACCCAGGATGCCCTCGCCTTCGACAGCAACCTGCTCATCCAGCGCGAGGTCGTCATCCCGATCCATCTCGTGCTCATGGCTCAGCCCGGGGTGACGCTCGATCAGCTCACCACGGTGTGGTCGTTCCCGCATGCGCTGGCGCAGTGCCGTCACTACATGGCGGCGAACCTGCCCGACGCCGTCACCGAGGCGTCGAACTCCACTGCCGACGCTGCCCGTCTGCTCGCTGCGAGCGGCGATCGCTTCGGCGCCGCGATCGCGCCGGCACGCGCCGCTGAGGTCTACGGACTCCAGGTGCTGGCCGAGGCCATCGAGGATCACGACGACAACTCCACGCGCTTCCTGTTGATCGCACCCGACACCGTGCCCGCGCCGACGGGCGACGACAAGACGTCGATCGTCGTCTACGAACGCTCCGACGAACCGGGTTCGTTGTTGACGATCCTGCAGGAGTTCTCGTCGCGCGGCATCAACCTCACCAAGATCGAGTCGCGTCCCACCCGCCGTGGACTCGGCGACTACTGCTTCCTCATCGACCTCGCCGGGCACATCGCCGACGACAACGTGGCCGATGCACTGCGCACGCTGAAGGCCGAACAGGCCGAGGTGAAGTTCCTCGGCTCGTATGCGTCGGCGGTGTCGGCCCCTGCACCGACTCGCCACGAGGTGGTCGACGCCGAGCGCCGGGCCGATGACTGGATCGATGACCTGAGGCACCGGATCGGCTGAGACCATCGTTCGCTACGATCTTGGGCGGAAGGGTGGCAGAGCGGACGATTGCAACGGTCTTGAAAACCGTCGAGGTGAGAGCCTCCGGGGGTTCGAATCCCCCTCCTTCCGCCAGTCGAATTCGAGGAGAGCACAATGCGAAGTTCGCGACTCGTACTGTGTTCCCTCATGATCGCGTCGTCATTCGCGATCGCAGCCTGCGCGACACACACACCGTCTTCGTCGAGTGTCACGAGCACCTCGGCATCGCTGACCTGCGGGCTGCGCGGCGCTGGACCCTGTGGGCCCACGTCGACCACGACGGCTCCGTCGTCGGCGTGTCGTGAGTTCACGACGGAGTTCCTCACAGACGCATTCGGTCGCACGATCACCGCTGCCGGAGCAGACGCGTCGGGCTGCGCGTTCACCGCGGGCGATCTCGTACTGCGCATCGGGCCGATGACGGGCGGAGCCACTCCGAGCCAGTACCGGATCACGAACGATCGTTCCGGTCACTGGTACGCCGAGGGCGCGGTGTCGGTGGGGGCCTCCGCCTACCAATGGAGCATCGTGAGCTTCGGACGGGGATCGGACACCTACCCGCCGACCGATGGACCCGAGCAGCAGCCGATCGTGCGAGAGGCCGCCGCCGCGTTCGTGATGGCGACGGCGAACCTGCAGCCGCGCAACTGACGACCCGGACCGGCCTCGCTGCGGCCCTTGGGTCCGACGAGGCGAGACCGCTAGGGTTCCGGGCGCATCTGGAGAGGTGCCGGAGTCCGGTCGATCGGGCCTCCCTGCTAAGGAGGTGACGGGGAAACTCGTCCGTGGGTTCAAATCCCACCCTCTCCGCTCGGTGGACGGGTCCTGCTCTGCAGGGCCCGTTCCGCGTTGGTCACGAGTCGAGCATCCGCCGGATCCGATCGATCCTCCGCTGTGCATCCGATCGCCGCACGGGGTCCGTCAGCCGCCCCAACCGGATGCCTGCGAGCAAGTAGGGAAGATCGCCCTCCCGTGCCTCGACCGCGATCACTTCGCACACTTCGATCACTCCGTCGGACTCACGCACGACGATCCGGTGGTCCGGTTCGCCCTCGACGACGACGATGAGCTTTCCGCAATCGCTGAGATCGCCGGTCTTGGCGTAATCGCTCAGCGGCACGGGATCGATCTCCCGCTGCTGCAGCTGCTTCAACGTACGCAGGACCTCGCGCACCACGTTCGGCGACCGTTGCATCAGCCGACGAACATCATCTTGGGCGGCCGCCAGGAACTCGAGACGCCGTGCGCCGCCGTTCAAAGTTGCGAGAGATCGATGCCCAGTTCGGCTGCCACGTCCTCCAGAGATGTGCGTGCACCGGAGTCGGCGGCGAGGCGCTCTTGCACGCGTTGGAGGATGGCGACGTCCTCGGCCACGTCGATCAACAACTGGAAGGTCTCGTAGGGCAGCAACACCGCTTCGGGCTGGCGATGGTCACCGAACACGACCGGCTCCGCCTCGAGTCCCTCGGCCCGGAATCGGGCGACGTGCGAAGTGAGGTTCGCCCTTGCGTCGGAGATGGTGTCGGGCACGGTGCGCTCCTGGATGATGTGGCCGAACTGACAGGCACATGGCAGACATGTACACGTTCCTGTACATGCTACCGCTCATCGCTCCGTTCCGACAGGGGCGAACGGCCTCGGATCGCCACGGCAATGGGGGCCGGGGACGGGTGGACACCTAGCATCGTGGACCGTTCGCACCTGACGCCCCTACGACGGAGAAGCCCAGTCCGATGGCCCCGAAGCACACGATCATCTACACCCACACCGACGAGGCCCCGGCCCTGGCCACCCGGTCGCTGCTGCCGATCATCCGGGCATTCACCGACGCCGCTGGTGTCGAGGTCGAACTGCGCGACATCTCGCTGGCCGGCCGCGTGCTCTCGTCGTTCCCCGAACGCCTCACCGCCGAGCAGCGCGTGAGCGACGACCTCGCCGAACTCGGTGAGCTCGTCACCCGTCCCGAGGCCAACGTCATCAAGCTGCCGAACATCTCGGCGTCGATCCCGCAGTTGAAGGCCACCATCGAGGAACTCAAGGCGCAGGGCTACGACGTGCCTGACTACCCCGATGAGCCGGCCAACGACACCGAGCGCGACGTGAAGGCGCGCTACGACAAGGTCAAGGGTTCGGCCGTGAATCCCGTGCTGCGCGAGGGCAACAGCGATCGACGCGCTCCGGGTTCGGTGAAGGCCTACGCCCGCAAGCATCCGCACTCGATGGGTGAGTGGTCGGCCGATTCGAAGACGCACGTGTCCACCATGGGCGCCGACGACGTCCGTGCCAACGAGAAGTCGGTGACGATGGCGGCCGACGATGTGCTGCGCATCGAGCATGTCGCCACCGATGGCACCGTCACGGTGCTGAAGGAGAGCACGCCGGTGCTGGCGGGCGAGGTGTTCGACGGCACGTTCATGAACGTGCGTGCGCTCGACGCATTCCTCGCGGCACAGATGGCCGACGCCAAGGCGCAGAACG
>CAYVUO010000054.1:0-11767 GCA_964454715.1 uncultured Bifidobacterium sp.
AGAGACACCACGACGATGCTTGAGACGAGCGCCATCGCTCCAGCAACCGCAGATGACTTGAAACGCATTGGATCGGACTCCTCCGTCGATCACGCGACCGACAACGCGTGAAGTCCTGAACCTACGGCTGCCCGAGAGGACGAAATCGACCGTTCCGTCCAGCCGACGTCCATGGATCGTCCACCGACCGTCCATTCCCCGCTCAGGGAAGTTCGATGATTCCCATCGACAGGGCGCGGGCGGCGGCCTCGCGACGACCCGACACTCCAAGCTTGCGGAAGATCTCGCTCGTGTCACTGCGGATCGTCGACAGGCTGAACGCCAGTGACGCGGCGATCTCGGGATTCGTGCGCCCCTCGACGATGCCGCGCAGGACGAGGATTTCGCGCTCGGTGAGGTCGAATCCCTCGGCGGAGAACTGGTCAACGGCTGCACCCATCTCAGCGCGCAGCACCACCACTCGATGGATGGAGCGTACGTCGTGGAGATCACGGGCCATCGGTTCGGCCAACTGCAACATCACCCTCGACCGATCGAGGTTGCCCGATGCACGGAACAACAAGGCGAGGTTGAGCGCCACCGGCCCCTCGGACCACAGGCCGAAGCTGTCGACAGCCACATGGCGGATCCAGGGCTCGAGGATCGAGATGAGGTGATCGCGCACGTCGGCGACGTTGATGCCGTCTTCGTCGGCGATCAGGCTCACGACCCGCGCCGCCCGACAGGCCACCACCAGGTACGACCCCTCCTCGTCGAGTTGCCGCATGGCCAGGCGAAGGTGACGTTCCGCGCTCTCGGCCCGACCCACTCGCGCCTCCCGCCACGCAAGTGTCAGGCGCCCCAACGGGTGGGAGATCGCTGGTTCGTCATCAGACACGACGAACGCCGCCATCTCGGCAGGGTCGTCACGATCGAGGATCTCCTCGATGAGAAGGAGCGTGTTCGCCGCATCCGTGCCCGGGAACATGTAGGTCGTGCCGATCTCCAGCGCGGCTTCACGATTGTGGCGAGCGGCGGTGAGGTCGCCATCGAGCAGCGCTGCGCCGGCCAACAACGTGTATGCGCGCCAGCGCAACCACTCATTGCCCGACTGATCGGCCACCCATCGCGCGACCGTCAGTCCGGCGTCGTAGCCCGCCCGGTCGCCCGATTCGAGCGCATCGACACTCGACATGACTGCGGATTCGATCTGGTAGTACCCGAAGCGCAGCAGTTGGGCCAGGTCGAGTGCCTCGGAAGAGACCTCGCGGCGACGGGCTAGGAATCGTGGAGCTCGATGGGTCTGCCTCCAAGCCATGAGCGCCACCATGCGAGTCTCGTTCTCGACGTCGACTGCAGCTGCGAGCACTCGGTCAGCGATGGGCTGCACCAGTGACGCCCGCGATACCCACGCGAACTGTTGATTCCCCTTCGTCTCGAGCGGAACCCATGCTTCGACCATCGCGCGGACCGAGTCGAGCACGAGGCGTGTCTCTTCATTGAGATCCATCCTCGCGACGCGATCGAGGAGCCCCGATGCGATGTTGTTGCCGTAGTTCCACTCGAGCGGGATGACCATCTGCACCATCACCGAAGTGGCCTCACGCCAGTCGTCCTTCTTGATGGCTTCGTCAGCCGCCACCAGGAGGACCTCACGAGCTTCATCCATCCGGCCCATGGCACTGAGGGCCACGGAGAGGAACCTCAACTGCAACGTGTTCGACTCCTCACCGACCATCGGCGAGAGGTCGATGGCGAGACGGAACAGCATCTCGGCCGAGGCCCAGTCGTTGAGGGTGAGACACATGAACCCCGACTTGCGGGCGAGCGTGATCAGCTCGTCGGCAGGGATCAGTGGACCCGCGGCCCGAGCGTGGGTCACTGCTGCGGCGACGTGCTTGGGACCTCCCATGAGCAGGTTGCGGGCAGCAGCAGCGTGGATCTCGGCCACAGCACGGGCCGACAACTCGCCGACGATCTCTCGGGCGGTGTCGGGATCGATCGAACCATCGGGCTGGAGGATCCCGCTCGCCGCGGCCAGGCCGAGGGCGCGCTCCGCGATCGACGGGTGCACCCGGGCGTAGCGGGCGATCTCGGGTGGCGTCAGATCGCCAGCGACGACTCCGACGGCCACCAGTGTGCGCACGACCTGCCGGTCCCGCTCGGGATCACCGGAGAGTTCGAGTTGTGATCCCATCGATGACGACCGTACTAATCGGTGACCGCTGGCGCGGTCGACGTCGGCCCGGCGGTCGTGGTGGTGAGGGCGGCATGGCTCATGCAGGATCTCCGGGTCGAGGTCGACAGCCGTCCCGCAACCTAGGGACCGTCATCGAAGGCGGAGTCCCGGATCCGTCCATCGACCGTCCATCGGCCGGTCATTCCGCGACAGGTGCTTCGGGGCTCCGGCCCGACGTCACCGTGACAGAATCGCCGCCATGACCGACGAGACGAACATCGACAACGACCTGCTGTGGGAGATCGACGACAACGGCGTGGCCTGGCTCACGCTCAACCGTCCCGACGCGGCCAATGCCATCACCCCCGAGCAGCGCAATCGCACGATCGAACTGCTCGAGGGGGCCAGCAGCGACCTCAACGTCCGGTGCGTCGTCATCACCGCCGCCGGTGAGCGCCACTTCTGCACGGGCGCCGATCTGCGGGTGTCGCGGATTCCGGTGAACCCCGGCCCGCCCGATGCGCCCGAGAAGGTGCTCGGCGACGTCGGTCGCAACATCAAGCGCGGCGCCCAGCGTCTCGTGGCGTCGATCATGGACTGCGAGAAGCCGGTCATCTGCGCCGTCAACGGCACCGCCGCGGGCATCGGCGCCCACATCGCGTTCGCCGCCGATCTGTGCATCGCCGCCGACAACGCCAAGTTCATCGAGGTGTTCGTGCGCCGTGGCATCACCCCCGATGGCGGCGGCGCATGGATGCTGCCCCGTCTCGTCGGACTGTCGAAGGCCAAGGAGCTCATCTTCTTCGGTGACGACATCCGCGCTGCGGAGGCCGAGCGTCTCGGTCTCGTCAACAAGGTCGTGCCCCAGGCCGAACTGCGCGCCGCAGCAGCCGAGTGGGCCGGTCGTCTGGCCGAGTCACCCACCCGAGCGTTGATGCTGTCGAAGTGGCTGCTCAATCGCAGTGCCGAGTCGAGCCGTCAGACCGCGTTCGAGGACGAGGCCTGGGCCCAGGAGATGGCCTCGTACTCGCAGGACTTCCAGGAGGGTGTCGCCGCGTTCAAGGAACGTCGCGACGTGCAGTACCGCGGCTGGTGACGCACACGCGTCACCCCGGCATCAGGACAACGGCTCTCCGTCGAGCGACGACCTGAGCAACAGGGCGACCGTCTCGACCATCGCATCGCGGCTCGTACCGCGGCGTTCGAAGCCCTCGCGGTAGTTGGGCAGACGATCGAGCACGGCGAGCATGGCGCCGGCCGTGGCCTCGGGGTCGAGCGGTGCGGTGAGTCGACCCTCCGACTCGGCCCTGCGCACCTTGGCCGCCATCGCCGTCATGAACGGTGCGTTGTAGGCGCGGCGCACAGCACGGAATCGCGACTCGCCCTCGTCGGCGCGCAGCAGCATCATGCGCAGCACTGGGCCATGCGCGTCCCAGAAGTCGATGTAGTCGGAAACGAGACGACGGGCGAGGTCGAGACCATCGGGGCCCGACCAGTCGGCCTCGAGCTGCACGCGGATGGGCGCGACCGTCTCGACCAGTTCGGCCGCGAGCTCGAGGACGGCGTCCTCCACCGTGGCGAAGTACTGGTAGAAGGTCGCGGGCGAGGTGCCGACCTCACGAGCGACGTCGATCACCTTGAGATCGAGCGCTCCGTGCACGCGCAGCAACGACGCCGTGGCGTCGAGGATGCGGCGGCGCGTGCGGATCGCCCGCTCACCGATGACCCGACCGTCGGTCGCGGTCGGATCCGTCACGTGCCGTGGACGGGGAACGGCGCAGCGGTGTTGGCGACGAGATCGGCCACGACGGCACCGATCTCGGCCGGCTCCCACTTGGCACCCTTGTCGAACTCGGCTCCCACCTGCCAACCGTCGGCGAGGCTGATGAGACCGCCAGCGCACTCGAAGACGCGGCCCGACACGTCGCAGGCCGCACTGCCGAGCCACACGACCAGCGGGCTGATGTTGGCCGGGTCCATGGCGTCGAAGCCCGACTCGGGCTTGGCCATCATCTCGGGGAAGGCCTCCTCGGTCATGCGGCTGCGAGCCGAAGGGGCGATGGAGTTGGCCTTCACGCCGATGCGCCCGAGCTCGGCGGCGATGTTGATCGTGAACGCCGCGATGCCGGCCTTGGCCGACGCGTAGTTGGTCTGCGCGATCGAACCATGCAGACCGGCACCCGAAGAGGTCGTGACGACGCGCGCATCGCGCTGGTTGCCGGCCTTCGACTCGGCCCGCCAGTAGTCGACGGCGTGCTTGACGGGGCAGAACGTGCCGCGCAGATGCACCTTCATGACGGCGTCCCACTCCTCGACGCTCATGTTGACGAACATGCGGTCGCGCACGATGCCGGCATTGCACACGACCGTGTCGAGCCCACCGAAGGTGTCGATGGCCGAGGCCACCAGACGTCCGGCGCCGTCCCAATCGCTGATGTCGTCGCCATTGGTGATGGCCTCCCCACCGTTGGCGCGGATGAGGTCGACGACCTCCTGGGCCGGGCTCACATCGTTGCCCTCGCCCTGCAGCGATGCGCCGACGTCATTCACCACGACCTTCGCGCCCTCGGCGGCGAACGCCAGTGCATGCTCGCGGCCCAAGCCACGACCGGCACCGGTGATGATGACCACACGACCGTCACAGATTCCCATCACTTCTTCTCCTGTTGCCTTCGGATCTTCACTGCCGCCCTCACATAACGACCGATGTCGGCGACCTTCAACTTCTCGTCGGGAGCGATGTCCCATGTTCCCATCGACGACTCGGCGAAGCGCAGCACACCGAGCGGGTCGGGCAGTTCGCGCGCGTCCATGAAGCGCAGCGCGATGCCCTTCTTCGTGGTATCGATGCAGCACACGGGGCTCATCCACTTCGAGTCGAACCCGGTGCGGCCTTCGAGATCGCAGCGTCGATGGCGATCAGACGCTCGTGCATCGTTGCGTCCTTGGTGGCGAGGTAGTCGGAGAACGGTTGGCGGGCCATGTCACTCCCCCTCGGCGCTGTCGGTGGACATACCCGCAGCGGCGAGCGCGGCGATGTCGATGCGCTGCATCTGCATGAGTGCATCCATGGCGGGTTGGCCGGCCGAGAGTAGTGACTCGATGTCGGCAGGGATGATCTGCCATGACACGCCGTAGCGATCGAGACACCAACCGCACTGGCCCTCCTCGCCACCATCACCGACGAGGCGATCCCACACGCGGTCGAGTTCGACCTGATCGGAGCAGGGGTACACGAGGGAGAAGGCGTGGGTGTGCGGGAACATCGGTCCGCCATTGAGCAACTGCAGGCGCTGACCCTCGATCACGACGATGCTCATGAAGTCGTCGAGTCGTTCGATGACGGTGTCGGGGAACACCGACGCGTAGTACTGCGCCGCCTCGGCCACGCGGCCGTCGAACCAGAGACATGGGGTGATGGCCATCAGCGTTCCCACTCCTTCTCGGCCGCCGCTGCCTGCGGGGCGAGTGCACGCTTGTCGACCTTCGACATCGCGGTGAGGGGCAGTTCGTCGATGAGCACCAGCGCATCGGGTGCCTTGTACGACGCGAGTCGATCGAGGCACCACTGCCGAAGCTCGTCGAGCGTCGGCGGCGCCGAGGGGTCGGCGGGCACGACGAATGCCACGCCGATCTCGCCCAGCACCGGAGCCTCGGTGCCGAGCACGGCCACGCGATCGACCGCATCGTGTTGACCGAGGGTGTTCTCCACCTCGATCGGATACACGTTGTAACCACCGCGGATGTACATCTCGGTGCTGCGACCGGCGAGGTGCAGATCGCCGCGCTCGTCGCACCATCCGAGGTCACCGGTGAGCAACCATCCGTAGTCGTCGATGGCGGCGGCGGTGAG
The DNA here is from genome assembly GCA_964454715.1 of uncultured Bifidobacterium sp. GTDB lineage: Bacteria > Actinomycetota > Acidimicrobiia > Acidimicrobiales > Acidimicrobilacustridaceae > Acidimicrobilacustris. Next base: position 6,012 of record CAYVUO010000054.1, read on the forward strand.
TTCGGGCTCGCGCCAATAGCCGCGCATCATGGCCCGACTACGCAGGCACACCGTGCCCACATCGCCGGTGGCGACGACGGCGCCGCGGCCCTCGTCGGCCCGCAGTTCCATCTCGACGCCCGAGCCGGGGGTGCCGACGGTGTTGCAGATCACGTCGTCGGGATCGTCGAGCGAGGTGCCGGTCGAGACACAGGCCTCGGTGCTCGTGTAGCGCACGACGACCGGGCAGCGGAAGCGATCACGCATGGCGTCGACCATCTCCGGTGGCACACGTGCCGCACCGGAGCTGACGATGCGCAACGAAGAAACATCGGTCGTGGCGAGATCGGGATGGGCGAGCATCATCTGCCACTGCGCAGGAACACCCTGGCCCACGGTGACGCGCTCGCGCTCGATGAGTTGCAACGCTCCGGCAGCCGTCCACGGCGTCGGGCAGATGATCGTGGTGATGACGTACATCAACTCATCCCACACACGGGTCATGTAGCCGACATGTGCGAACGGGAGCGGCGAGAGTCGGCGATCACCGACGGACGACAACGGACCCGCGGCGCGAGACATCGCTCGCAGACACGCATGATCGAACATCGCGCCCTTGGGCTTGCCCGTGGTTCCGCTCGTCCAGACGATGGCGACGGTGTCGGTGTCGACGCGGGTGGGGCGCTGCGTGAACGGTCCATCGTCGTAGGCGGCGATCATGTCGTCGCGCCACAGCAACGGCACCGCCGCGAGCTCACCCGTCGGGTCGGCGTCGGTGATGATCACCTTCGGAGTCGAGCGTTCGATGATGTGCACGGTCTCGGCCCGACCGAGCTTGGGGTTCATGCCACTGGCGATGGCACCGACCCGCAACACGGCCTGATAGGCGATGGCGTACTCGATCGACGAGGGCATCGAGATGCCCACGACATCGTCGACACCCACACCCATCGCCGCGAGTCGACTGGCCACGCCATCGGCGGCGCGGGCCCACTCGGCGAAGGTGACGCGGCGATCGCCGTCGACGAATGCCTCGACATCACCGCACTGTTCGACGACGACATCGAACAGGTCGAGCAGGGTGGCGTAGTCGCCCGAGAACGGAGCCGACGGCAGCGGCATTCAGGACCCTGCGATCTCGGCCCGACCACGCTCGCGCAGTTCGACCTTGAGCACCTTGCCGCTGGCGTTGGTGGGCAGCGCATCGACGATGCGGATGTGGCGCGGCACCTTGAAGTTGGCCATCGCCTCACGACACCATGCCGAGAGTGCGTCAGCATCGACCGATGCTCCCGGACGAGGCACGACGAAGGCCATGCCGACCTCGCCCATGCGCTCATCGGGCACACCGACGACGGCGACCTGGGCGATGCCATCGAACCCCATCATGAGGTTCTCGATCTCTGCCGGATAGGCGTTGAACCCACCGACGATGAACATGTCCTTCGTGCGATCGGTGATGCGCACATAGCCGCGGTCGTCCATGATGCCGACGTCGCCGGTGTGCAACCAACCGTCGGCATCGATGGTCTCGGCCGTGGCCTCGGGGTTGTCGAGGTAGCCGAGCATCACGTTGTAGCCACGACACACGATCTCACCCGCCTCGCCGCGGGGCAGTTCGTTGCCGGCGTCGTCGATGATGCGCACCTCGATGTCGGGGATGGCCCGACCAGAGGTGAGAGCGATCGTCTCGGCGTCGTCCTCGGCCCGACACATGGTGACGGTGCCGGTGGCCTCGGTGAGCCCGTACGCGGTGATGATCGTGCGGAAGGTGAGCTCGGAGCCCATGCGCTCGATCATCGACACCGGGATGGCCGCAGCGCCGGTGACCGCGACTCGCAGCGACGACAGGTCGTAGTCGCCGCGCGACGGATGGTTGAGGATCGACAGGAACAGCGTCGGCGGACCGGGCAACATCGTGACGCGTTCCGCTGCGATGCGGCCGAGCACGGCGTCGACGTCGAACACCGGCTCGGGGATGATCGTCGCTCCCTTCAGGAAGCAGGCGATGATGCCCGACTTGTAGCCGAACGTGTGGAAGAAGGGATTCACGATCAGATAGCGATCGCCCTCGGTGAGACCGACGACATCGGCCCAGGTCTCGAACACGCGCAAGGTCTGCGCGTGCGTGGTCATGACACCCTTCGGTGCGCCGGTAGTGCCCGAGGTGAACACGAGATCACTCAGATCATCGGGAGCGACACCGGCGATGCGACGTTCGATCTCGGCCACATCGACTGCAGCCGCGCCGGCGAGATGATCGACCCACGCCACGGTGCCCGCAGGTGCATCACCGCGCAGTACGACGGTGGTGCGCAGGTTGGGGAGGTCCTGCCCCTCGAGCATCGCCACGTAGTCGTTGCCGAGGAAGCCGTTGACGCACAGCAGCATCGACGCACCGCTGCGACGGATGATGTCAGCGGCCTCGACCCCCTTGTAGCGGGTGTTGAGCGGCACGAGCACCGCGCCGGCCGCCAATGCACCGAGCCCGGCGATGACCCACTCGGCGATGTTGGGCGCCCAGATGGCCACTCGATCACCGGGTTCGAGGCCGGCGGCGGCATGGGCACGGGCGGCGTCGACGATGGCATCGCGCAACTGCGGGAAGGTGAGGCGCACATCACCATCGACCAGCGCCTCGACGTCACCGAAGCGGTCACCCGCAGCCATCACCAGGCGGGGGATGGTGCCCCATTGCTCGTCGGCTCTCATGGGGGCCGACACTAGCGACCCGTCTGACGGACCGTCAGAACCGCGCACCGGTAGCCTGCGGCCATGGCCTCTCGTCCGACTCGTCTCGCCGCCGGTGGTTCGCTCCTCCTCGGTTCGGTGGTGACGGGCACGGCGGTCGACCTCCACTCCGCGTCGGCCATCGGCACAACCATCACCGTCGACTCCCTCGCCGACGGACCCGCCGACCCCAATCACTGCTTCGATCCCACGGTCGGCAACTGCACGCTGCGCGACGCCATCACCGTCTCGAACTATCTGGCCGGCCCCGACACCATCACCTTCGATCCCGCGCTCACCGGCTCGATCGTGCTGACGTCGAACCTCGAGTACCTGTCCGATGGTGTCGTCATCGAGGGGCCGGGCGCGGATGTGCTCACGGTCGACGGCTCCAACCAGTACTCGGGTTTCGTCAGCGACATCTCGATGGATCCCGTCACCCAGCAGTTCCCTCGCGTCGACCTCGAGATCGGTGGACTCACGCTCCGTGCCCTCAGCAGTGCCACACCGCCACGCTTCGGGGCCATCACCATCATCTCCGGCTCCTTGCACGCCCATGATCTGGTGGTCACGGGTTCGACGATGACGCAGGCCTCGGAATACCTCTCCTCGCCCGTGGCGGTCGGGCTGCTCGGCTACAGCGTCGGCAACCTTCGCAGCACCTCCGCCGTGCTCGAGCGCGTGACCATCACGGACAACCACGGGGCGGTCGGCACGGGCACGAACGATGCCTCCACCGCCGGTTCGGTGATCCTGCTCGCCGAAGACGTCGAACTGCACGACTGCACCATCACCGACAACTCCGCCGACCGCCTCGCCGGGCCAGTGCTCTTCGGCACTTCCGTCGAAGTCACCGACTCCCTGATCGACGGCAACATCTCACGTCTCGACTTCTCCGGTCTGGTCATCTCCGCTGAGAACACCGTCGTGACGGGCACCGTCATCACCAACAACTCGGCCCTCACCGCTTCCGGGCTGTTCGACTATGGCGAGGTCCTCGACCCCAGCGGACGCTCTTCCCACAGCGTCGTTCGCGATTCCGTGATCGCCCACAACCACGTGCTCTACGGAGCCGTCGCCCTCTTCGCATCGACGACGGCCGAGATCGAACGCGTGAGCATCGTCGACAACGTGTCGGATGGCATCGCGCCGCCGCCCGAGCTCTCGGCCCCCGCCAGCAACTACGACCAGTCCGCCATCGTCGTGGTGCGCAGCGACGCCACCCTCAGTTCCTCCACCGTCGCCGACAACGTGGGCGTGGCCATCTCGGTCGAGAACTTGGCCGACGTGGGCCCGGCGCCCACCGCGAATTCGATCGGTCCCTCGGCGGCGTCGACGCGGTCATCCGCTCCCGCCGCAGGCCTCGCGCACCTGCTCGGCCGACTGCATGGACCCGACCGCAACGCACCGGCCACTGGTCCGGGCGCTCCAGCCACGTTGCGCCTCGCACACTCGACCGTTGCCAGCAACACTCGCGGTGGGATCATCGAGCACACGACGGGTGATCCCCTCACCGCGAGCAATGTGCTGCTCGACCACAGCATCGTCTCCGACAATGGAGGATCGACGCTCGCTCCCGACGATCTCGCCACGCCCTCCACCAGTCGGTTCTCACTCATCGGCCGAATGTCGATCACGCCGACGGAGGGATTCGGTGGTGGGAATCGCTTCGGTGCCCCCGCCGACCTGGAGCCCCTGCAGTGGTTCTCCCCCCTGGCTGCGCTGCGCCCGATCGGCCTTCGCTCGGCAGCATGGAACACCGGCGACCCGGAGTTCGTGCCCCCGCCCACCACCGATCAACGCGGTGAGCCCCGACTGGTCGACATCGTCGACATGGGATCGTTCGAGGTGCAGGAGCGTTTCGTGGTCCCCCGCTTCACCGGCTGATCCCATCGCCGAGCCGTCGGCGGTGCCCGGCCCATCGGGCGGTCGGTAGTCTGCGCCGATGGCCATTCCCTCGTCGTTCTCCGCGCTCACCTTCGATGTCGTCGACGGTGTCGGCGTCATCACGCTCAACCGTCCCGACAAGTACAACTCGGCCGACCTGGCGATGGTCACCGAACTCGAGAACCTCTACATCGAGTTGCGCTACGACGACTCGGTGAAGGTGGTCGTGCTCACCGGTGCCGGCGACAAGGCGTTCTGCACCGGCATCGACCGTGACTTCGCCATGGACAACCGTCAGCCCGACTCGCCGTTCATGATGGACGACCCGATGCTCAAGCTCGGCCCGAAGCAGGCCGACCTCTGGAAGCCCGTCATCGCCGCGGTGAACGGCATGGCCGGCGGAGGCGCGTTCTACGCACTCGGCGAGAGCGAGTTCATCATCGCCGCCGAGCACGCCACCTTCTTCGATCCCCACACCACCTATGGCATGGCCGCCTGCTTCGAGCCGATGTTCATGTTCGGACAGATGCCGTGGGGTGAGCTCGTTCGCATGTCGCTCATGGGCAACTTCGAACGCATCTCGGCCCAGACCGCCCTGGGCTGGGGCATGGTGAGCGAGGTCGTGCCCGGCGAGCGACTGCTCGACCACACGCTCGAGATCGCCACCAAGTTGGCGTCGCTGCCGCAGATCGCAGTGCAGGGCACGCTGCGTTCGTTGTGGGCTCGCCGCAACATGCCGCGAGAGCAGGCGATCTCGACCGCGAACCATCTCGTCGAGATCGGCAATCGCCCGGAGGCCCTCGCCGAGGGACAGGCGTTCTTCGCCAGCGGTGTGCGCGTGACGCCCACCATCCGCTGACATGCGCACGCGAGCGATCCTCACCTTGGCCGCCGTCACCGCCGGCCTCCTCACCCTCATGGCCTCGCCAGCCCGGGCCTGTGCCACCACCGCCGGCCCAATCGTCTATGTCCAGCAGGTCGGTTGCGATGCCGCGCTGTGGGTGATGCAGTACGACGGGTCTGCGCCTCAGCAGGTCACCGCCCTCGCGTCCGACACGGCGCACCCGAGCTGGTCTCCCGACGGCACACGCATCGCCTACACCGCATGGACCGACCAGACGACCGGTGACGACATCTGGATCCACGACGTCACGACGAAC
>CAYVUO010000055.1:0-438 GCA_964454715.1 uncultured Bifidobacterium sp.
ATGGGCCCGTAGTCGTAGGTGGAGCGGAACCCGCCATAGATCTCGGCCGACGGGAACACGAAGCCACGGCGCTTCGACAGATTGACGACCTTCTCCATGAGGGAGGGATCGTTGGGTACCGACGACTCGGGAGACATGGCGGCAGAGACTACTTGCCGGGCGGTGGTGTCACTTCCACGATGCCGGCAGCGATGCGCTCGTCGATGGTGGCGTCGTCGAGTCCGAGCAGATCGCGACAGATCTCGCGACTGTGTTCTCCGAGCCACGGTGCGGGCGCCTCGATGGGATCGGTCATGCCGGTGGCGATGAAACCGGGGCCCTCGAGCGTGAACACACCCACACCGGGCTGATCGATCTCGCACAGGAATCCGCGCTGCTGGAAGTGCGCACTCGCCAGCACATCGGGCGAGGTCATCATCGGACCCGCAGGCACACCGG
>CAYVUO010000055.1:448-4752 GCA_964454715.1 uncultured Bifidobacterium sp.
CTGACATGCATCGGCGACGTCGAAGCGATTGCGCGTCGCGCACCACTCCCCGATGAGTGCATCCAGCTCGCCCTGCGCGGCACGACGCTTGGCGAACGTGTCGTAGCGAGCATCGTCGGCCAGTTCCGCCCGGCCCATCACACCGCACAACGCGCGCCAGTCGGCGTCGTCACGACAGGTGATGGCCACCCACATCTCACCGTTGTCACCCTCGGGTGCACAGCGATACATGGCACCCGGTGCGGCCTGTTCGGTGTGGATGCCCATGGGGTGCACCGAACCCGGCTCGACGGATTCCGCTGCGAGCAGATCACCGATCGCGCCGACGACGGCCTCGCACTGCGCGACCTCGACCAAGCCACCGGTGACGGTGCCGCGGGCCCGACCGATGAGCGTTGCGAGCGCGCCGCAGGCCGAGAGACGACCGACGAAGTGATCGGGGAAGATCGACGCAGTGCCTGCAGGTGCCTCCTCGTTCTCGTAGGACCACAGGTACGACAGGCCACCTGGTGCCTGCGTGCTCGGGCCGTAACCCCGCCAGTGCGCCCACACACCGCGCGAACCCATCAACTGACTGGCGACCATCGCGATGCCCGGGTTTGCCGCGGACAGATCGGAGTAGCCGATGCCCAACGCATCCATGGCGCCGGTGGTGACGTTCTCGATGACGACATCGGACTTCTTCACCAGGTCGAGCAACAACTGACGACCCTCGGGGAACTTGGCATTGACCCCGAGCGCTCGCTTCGAACGACTCGACGATGCGAACGACGGGCCCATCTCGGTACCGGTGACCACACGGATGAAGTCGTAGTGCGAACGCGATTCGATCTTGATGACATCGGCGCCGTACTCGGCGAACAGACGACCGGCCTCGACACCGACCGCGCCCTGGCCGAAGTCCATGACCCGCAGACCCTCGAGCGGCAACGACGGGGCCGGAGCCGGTGACGCACTGCGCTTGGCGCCGAGGTCGGCGAAGACCTCCTCGGTGTGTTGGCCGATCGAAGGAGGCGGTGCGGTGGGACCGGCGCGCTCACCGTCGAACTCGAAGTAGCCCGAGGGCAACTCGGCGACGACGCCAGGCGCGATCTCGAACGACCGGAACGTGCCGCGCGAGTCGAAGTGCTCGTTGTGCAGCGCGCGCGGTGCGTCGTAGACGGGCGTGCACACGATGCCGCGATCCTGCGCCTTGGCCGAGACCTCCTCGACCGAGAGATCGGCGAACAACTCCTCGTAGAGCGGATTGAGCACGGCATCGGCGATGGCGAGACGAGCGGGGAAGGTCTCGTACTCCTCGTCCTGCAAGTAGTCGGGCTCACCCAACCAGGCCCGCATCTCGCGCCACTGCGGCGGGCTCAGCACGATGAGGCGCACGTAGCCATCGCGGCACTTGAAGATCGGGTAGACGGGGCCGGAGCCGACGCGGAACTCGGGACCGAGCACACCCGCAGCCACGCGCGCGGTGTAGTTGGGAAGCGACCAGTCGGCCGTCTGCGAGAGGCACTCGTTGAGGGAGATGTCGAGCAGCTGACCGGCCTTGGTGTGCTCGCGCTGCCACAGCGCGCACAACACGCCCCATGTGGCCACCGAACAGGCCACATCGTTGGAGAACTGGCTGGGAGCCGGGATGGGCTCGCGATCGAGCACACCGGCCTTGAAGGTCATGCCGCCCGTAGCCGAGAGCACCATGTCGGTGGCCTGTCGACCCGACCATTCACCGGTGAGGCCGTAGGGCGTCACCGCCGCAACGACGAGATGCGGATGGTTCTCGGCCACCGTCTGCACCGACACTCCCGGTGCGACCTCGGGGGTCGAGGTGATGACCACGTCGGCGTGATCGAGCAGCTCGTGCAGCCGAGCGAAACCGTCGGGTGCGGTGAGGTCGAGCGCCACGCTCTTCTTGCCCGCGTTGTTGACGGCGAACGACAACGACACGCCCTTGCGCACCGGTGCCATCGACCGAGCGGGCGAACCCTCGGGAGGCTCGACCTTGATGGTCTCGGCCCCGAGGTCACTCAGGAGCCGACCGCACAGTTCGCCGTTGGCGACGGTCAGGTCGACCACTCGCAACCCTGCGAGCGGCAGCACTCGTGTCGAACTCGTCGGACTCATCGCGTTCCCCCTTGGCCCTTCGCTGCACCGGTCATGCCGGGACGCCGACGGTAGCAGCCGCCCCGGTTTCGATGGCCGGCTCGAGCCCACGCCCGGGTGGACGACTCGTACGCACTCCCCCGCCGGGATCGTGCACCGACAACACCCCGTCGACCGAGAGCTCGGCCCACCACCCCGACCGGTGCACGACCCCATGGTGATGACGACACAACGCCACGGCATTGGCGACGTCGGTGCGTCCGCCCGACTCCCACGGCACCACGTGGTGCACCTCGCAATGGCGGGGCCCGAGCGCGCAGCCGGGATAACGGCATCCCGCGTCTCGCACCAACACCACCTGGCGCTGGGAAGAGGTGAACTCACGCACGGCCCGACCGTGCTCGAGCACTCGACCGCCAGCGGTGAGCACCTTGGTGAGCACGGCATCGCAACCGAGGACCTGCGTGGCGACCGCACCCAGCAGACGGCCGTCGAGCGTGACCGCCTCGCCATTGGCAGAGCGCATCGCCTCGGTGAACCATGCTCGTTCGACGGCGCTGGCATCGTGCCGATCGAGCCAGGCATCGAGCTCGCGCCGTGTGCGCACACCCGCACCACGAAGCGTGAGCGACCAGAGCGTCGGAAGGTCGACGACCACGTTGACGTGCGGACGTTGGCGCCCCACATCGGCACGACCGGCGTGCGCGTCCAACCAGGAGGAACAGATCGTGACGAGTGCCTCGGCGCGACGTTGGGCGGGCGTTCGATGCTCCCCCTCATCGTCGGGTCGCTCGGCCACGCGCAGGGCCGCCTCGACGATCGCCGCGTCGTCGGGCTGCAGCACGGCATCGACGACGGCCACGTCGCCGAAGGTACGACTGCAGTGGAGTTCGGAGCGTTCGACGTGATCCTCGAGCACCACACCTGCCCGCGCCGCCTCGGCCTCGACCTCGGCGTCGGCACGGTCGACCCACCGGCGCAGGAGGATCTTCGTCTCGTGCGCCGTGAGCCCCTCGAGAACGCCCATCATCTCGTCGTCGTGCAACGCGAATCGGTCGACATGCCGCTCGGGCACGACTGCGACGATCGTGTCGACCTTCGGCCCATCGGCCCGACCATCGACCCAGGCCCGCACGACAGCGGGCCACCGAACCAGGCGCTCGGCCCGATGGCCCGCGCGACGAGCCTCTCGGTCGCCCATGCCGGCGCGGTGGCGCAACCATGTGGCCAGCGAACCCGCGCCATCGAGCATCGGCCCGTCATCGCGCACGAAGGCCACCTCGACCTCCGTGACCCTGGCCGCCAACGCGTCGAGCAGCCGCCGCGCCTCGACCAGCGCCTCGGCCGTGGCGATCACCGAACATCCGTCGATGGCGAGCCCAAGGGCATCGGCACCGACGAAGGGTTCGAGTCGACCCCGAGGCATGACGTCCATCTCCATGCCTCGCACGGTATCGAACACATGTTCGACCCACATGGGCCATTCGGCCCATTTCCCCGGCGGCTCAGCGTTCGAGCACGTTCACCGAACGCAGACGACGTTCGAGGTGATGCTCCACCGTGCGGGTGGCCAGGTGATCGACCTCGTGCACGGCCGGAGACATCGGCATCGTGAGCGCGTCGTTGAGCCGCCCGCCCAGGATCCACTGCAGGAGCTCGACCGCATCGGGCGACACCGCTGTGCCCCGGCGACACCCACGACACAACAAGCCACCCGAATCGACGTCGAACGCGACCAATGGCTCGTCGTCGGCACCGCACTGCACGCACAACGACACCTCGGGCCGGAACCCCTCGAGCGCCAGCACCTTCCAATAGAACGCAGGCACGACCAGTAGCGAGTCGCTCCGCTCGAGCGTGCGCAAGGCGCCGAGCAACATCCGATAGAGCGCGGGATTGGGCTCGCCCTCGAGTGACAGGTGATCGGCGACCTCGAGCATCGATACGCCACGCGCCAGCCGATCGAGGTCGTCGCGCACGGCGCGGAAGTGATCGATCCCCTCGGCCTGCGTGATGTTGTCGAGCTCACGGCCCTCGTACATCTGCAGCACGCAGTGGCTCATCGGTTCGAGTCGAGAGCCGAACTTCGACTTCGTCTTGCGCACACCCTTGGCGACCGCTCGCACCTTCCCGCGGTCGCGAGTGAGCACGACGATGATGCGGTCGGCCTCACCCAACTTGTAGGTGCGCAGCACCACGCCGGTGTCGTG
>CAYVUO010000055.1:4762-11408 GCA_964454715.1 uncultured Bifidobacterium sp.
GGATCGTTCCGCGCGCCATGACGATCAGGAACCGCCAAGACCGCCGAAGCGGCGCTCGCGCTCCTGGAAGACGCGCACAGCATCGAAGAGATGATCACGACGGAAATCGGGCCACAGCGTGTCGACGAACAACAACTCGCTGTAGGCGGCCTCCCACATGAGGAAGTTCGACAGTCGACATTCGCCCGAGGTGCGCAGCACGAGATCGGGATCGGGCATCGCAGGGTCGTACAGGCGACGAGCAATGGCGCGCTCGTCGATCTTCGACGACGGCACGCCTTCGTCGATGAGACGCTTGACAGCGTCGACGATCTCGGCCCGGCCGCCGTAGTTGAACGCGATCGTGAACGTCATGCGCTTGTTCTTCTTCGTGAGCTCGACCGCATCGTCCATGCGCTTCAGCAAGCGCCGAGGCACCCGCCAGTCGCGCCGACCGATGAAGTTGATGCGCACACCGCGCTCGTTGAGCTCGTCGCGTCGACGCATCAGGAGCTGCTCGTTGAACCCGAGGAGGAACTTGACCTCCTCGGCGGGACGACGCCAGTTCTCGGTGGAGAACGCGTAGACCGTGAACCACTCGACGCCGAGGTCGAGCGCACCCTCGAGCGTGTCGAAGAGCGCGTCCTCCCCCGCTTCGTGGCCCTGCGTGCGCTTGAGGCCACGCGCCTGTGCCCAACGCCCGTTGCCGTCCATCACCGCAGCGATGTGCTTGGGGATGCGCTCGGGGTCCAAGCCTTCGGGTATCGCATGGCCTTCGGTCATCACACGGCGACGTTACCGCCGACCCATGACACCCCCCGGTACCATGAGCGACTCCATGGGCGACGACGACGCAACCGCGAGCTCCCGCCCGGCCGAGCGCCTCGCCGCCAACTCCCGTGCCGCACTCGACCGCATCGCCGATGCCATGCCCGGTGGCGAGCACCGCGCCGGGCAGGTGGAGATGGCCGAGGCCGTCGCTCGTTCGATCGTCGACAAGCGTCACCTGATCGTGCAGGCGGGCACTGGTACGGGCAAGTCGTTCGCCTACCTCGTACCCGTCATCCTGTCGGGCCGGCGCACGATCATCGCCACCGCCACCAAGACGCTGCAGGACCAGCTCGCGGACAAGGACCTCCCCTTCCTGGCCGACGCGCTCGACCACCCCTTCACGTACGCGGTGTTGAAGGGCCGTTCCAACTACATCTGCATGCAACGCGTGCGCGAGCTCGACGACGACAGTGAGCAGCAGGCCCTCGAGCTCGGTGCGAAGTCGGTGGCCGAGGAGATCGCCGCCCTCGCCCGCTGGTCGGCCCACACCGAGACCGGCGACCGCGCCGAGCTGCAGATCGAACCATCGAGCCGGGCGTGGAGCGCGGTGAGCGTCGGTCCGCGCGAATGCCCCGGTGCGGCCAAGTGCCCGCGCGGCGACGTGTGCTTCACCGAGAGGGCTCGCCGCCTCGCCGCCGATGCCGACATCGTGGTGGTCAACACCCACCTCTACGGCATGCACCTCGCCACCGACGGTGCGGTGCTGCCCGAGCACGAGGTGGTCGTGGTCGACGAGGCCCACCAACTCGAGGACACCGTGTCGGCCACGAGCGGAGTCGAGATCACGTCGGGCCGATTCACCGCTCTCGCCCGAACCGTGAACACGATCATCGCCGACACGGAACTCGTCGCCGAGATCGACGAACTCGCACGCCTGTGGCGCGACGCGCTGGCTGACGAGGTCGGACAACGCATCCGTACCGAACTGCAGGGCGAGCCGTTGCGAGTGCTCGACCTCGCCCGCGCCCGTCTCGATCGCGCCATGACCGCGCTGCGCGCCATTCCCGATGATGCGTCGACCGATGTCGTGGCGAAGAAGCAGCGCGGCATGCAGGCCACGACGTCACTCATCGACGACAGCGATGCAGTTCGTCGCGTCGGCGTCGGTCAGGTGGCATGGATCGAGGGCACGTCCGAGTTCCCAGTACTACGCCTCGCGCCGATCGACGTCGGATCACTGCTCGATGACACGATGTGGAGCCGCGCCACCGTGATCCTCACGAGCGCGACCCTTGCCGAGTCGATCTCCGAGCAGACCGGTGCGCCCGGGGGCGAGTTCGATCGCGTCGATGTCGACAGCCCCTTCGACTACGCGGCGTCGTCCATCCTCTACTGCGCGGCGTCGTTGCCGCCCCCCAACGAACCCTCCTACGAGCCAGCGATGCACGATGAACTCGCAGCGCTCATCGAAGCGGCCGGCGGGCGAACGCTCGCACTGTTCACCAGCTACCGGGCGCTCAACAATGCGGTCGAGGCCCTGCGCGGTCGGCTCGACATCGAGATCCTCGCCCAGGACGATCTGCCGAAGGCTCGACTCATCGAACGATTCACCGATGAAGCGGGCACATGCCTGTTCGCGACCATGGGCTTCTGGCAGGGCGTCGACGTGCCCGGCGCGACGCTCAGCCTCGTCACGATCGACAAGTTGCCGTTCCCCCGACCCGATGATCCGCTGCTCCAAGCACGGCGCGAACTCGCCCGCGCCGACGGGTTCCGCCTCGTCGACCTCCCTCGGGCCACGACGTTGCTCGCGCAGGGCGCGGGTCGCCTCATCCGCTCCACGACGGACCGCGGCGTCGTCGCCGTGTTCGACTCGCGGATGGCGACGAAGAACTACCGATGGTCGTTCGTCAATGCCCTGCCTCCGATGAAGCGATCGAAGGACCGCGCCGAGGTCGAGGAGTTCCTGCGATCGATCGCGTCAGAAGCCGAGCCGGTCGAGTGAACCGGCCTTGCGCTGCCAGTCCTTGTCGACCTTGACGAACAGTTCGACGAACGCACCCTTCGGTAGCTGTTCACGCACCCGGGTGCCCACTTCCTTGAGCACCGATCCCTTGTGGCCGATCACGATGCCCTTCTGCGAATCGCGCTCGACGATGATCTCGACGCGGATTCGGGGCCACTCCCACTCGACGACCCGAGTGGCGATCGAGTGCGGAAGTTCGTCGCGGGTCACGGCGAGCAACTGCTCGCGCACCAACTCGGCCACCCATGCCGCTTCGGGCACGTCGGTGACCATGTCCTGCGGATACCAAGCAGGCCCCTCGGGCATGCGTCGCTCGAGTTCGGCGACGAGCGCATCGACACCGGCGCCGGTGGCGGCCGACACGGGGAAGTAGTCCGACACGTTGATTTGCTCGGCGGCTCGAGCCAACTGGGCGAGCACCTCGTCGGGGGATGCAAGATCGGTCTTGTTCACCACGACGATCGCGTCGGAGGGAAGCTTGTCCGCGACGAACCGATCGCCGGGACCGATCGTCGCGGTCGCGTCGACCACGAGACACACCACGTCGACGTCACTCGCGGCGTCGCTGGCAGTGGCGTTGAGCCGTTCGCCCAACAAGGTGCGCGGACGATGGATGCCAGGCGTGTCGACGAACACGATCTGCAGATCCGGTCGATTGAGCACACCGCGGATCTGCGAGCGCGTGGTCTGCGGCTTGTCGGAGGTGATCGCCACCTTTTGGCCGAGGATGGCGTTCAGCAATGTCGACTTGCCGACGTTGGGTCGACCAACGATGGCGACGAATCCCGACCTCATGGCACATTCCCTTCGGCCGCGTCGTCCACAGCGTCGCTCGAACGTTCGATGAGGACCGATTCGATCCGGCGCCCCACCACCCGCTCGGCGACGAGACGGAAACCATCGCCGCGCGCCGTCTCGCCGTTGAACGGCACATGACCGAGCAGGTGCAGCAACAGACCACCGACGGTGTCCCAGTCGCCCTCGGGAAGTTCGAACCCGAGCAGCCCGGGAAGTTCGTCGTTCAGGTCGAAGATCGACATGCGGGCCAGGGCCCGCACCGCTCCCCCGGGCAGGCGTTCGAACGGCGCCTCCTCGTGGTCGAACTCGTCGACGATCTCTCCCACGAGTTCCTCGATGATGTCCTCGAGCGTCACGATGCCGGCCGTGCCGCCGTACTCGTCGATGACGATGGCGATGTGCGACTTGCGCTGTTGCATCTCGGGAAGCAGTTCGGCGATGCGCTTGGTCTCGGGCACGAAGAACGGGCGGCGGGCGAAGCGACTCACGCGCTCGCCATTGCGGCCGGCCCGCGCCGCGCGCACGAGATCCTTCACATAGGCCACGCCGGTGACGTCGTCGATGTTCTCACCGCACACCGGCACGCGACTGCGACCGGCGTCGAGCGCGACGCCGAGCACATCGGCGACGGTGTCGGCATCGTCGGCCACGACCATGTCGGGTCGCGGCACCATCACCTCGCGACAGATCGTGTCGCCGAACTCGATGACCTGCTCGATGAGTTCGCGTTCCTCGGCTTCGATGACGTCCTCACTCACCGCCACATCGGCGAGGGCCAGCAGCTCCTCCTCCGAGACGAACGGGCCGTCGGCAAGACCCTTGCCCGGCAGGATGATGTTCGACATCCCGATCAGGCCGCGAGACAGCATGCGCAGCGGCCAGAACCGCACCAGTGGCCAGATGAACGGAGCGGACAGCTTCGCGGCGCGATCGGTGTGCTCGATCGCCCACGTCTTCGGAATGGCTTCGGCGACCACGAACACCACCACGACATTGATCACGGTGGCGATGGCGATGCCCCAGCCTCCGAAGAGTCGCTGCGCGACCACGCCGACGAGGGTGGCCTGCACCAACTGCGCCACGAGTACGACGAGCAGCACGACGTTGAGGAACTCCGCCGGTTGGTCGACGAGATCGGCCACGCGGCGACTGCCGAACCCGCCCGCCTCGCGCAGCGCCCGTGCCCGGGACTTCGTCATGCGAGTGAGTGCGGTCTCCGCCATCGCCAGGAACGTGGAGAACACCAGGAGCACGAAGATGATGATCAGCAGTTCGACATCGGTCGACGTGAGTGTCACTGCGAACATCACTGGTTCTCGAGCGCGGCCCACGGATCGGCCGCGAGGTCGCCATGGTGCTCGGCCAGCAATGCGCGCTCACGCGCCTGCATCTCGGTTCGCTCCGTCGGCTCCGCATGATCGTGGCCGAGCAGATGCAGGATGCCGTGCACCACCAACAGCGCGATCTCGTCGTCGTAGGAACCGGCGTGCGTGGGTGCGTTGCGGGCCGCGACCGAAGGACACACCACGACATCGCCCAGCAGCACCGGGAGATCGTCGAGATCATCACCGAGGCGATCGGGACCGGGCCCACCCTGGTCGGGCCAACGGCCGGGAGCCTCGGGTTCGCCATCGATGGGGAACGACAACACATCGGTGGGGCCGCTGGCCGACATGAAGCGACCGTTGAGATCCGCGATCGTGGCCTCATCGACGAAGAGCAGCGACAGCTCGCATTCACCACGCACACCCTCGGTGGCGAGAACCGCCATGGCCAGCCGCTCCCAGCGTTCGAGGTCGACGGGCTGCGCACCCTGCTCATCGGAGACGAACACGGTCACCTCGCCATCGGGCGCACCACGTCGACGCGAATGCGACGACTTCGGAGGAAGGCTCACGAACGCTGCTCCGAGGATCGCTCGTAGGCGCTGACGATGTCCTGCACGATGCGATGACGCACGACGTCACGCGCCGACAGATGCACCCACTCCAGACCCTCGACGCCTTCGAGGATCGGTTCGAGACCGAGCAGGCCACTGCGACCACCCTGCAGATCGATCTGCGTCGTATCGCCGGTGACGACCACCTTCGATCCGAAACCGATGCGAGTGAGGAACATCTTCATCTGCTCGGGTGAGGTGTTCTGCGCCTCGTCGAGGATGATGAACGAGTTGTTGAGCGTGCGACCGCGCATGAACGCGAGCGGCGCCACCTCGACGGTGCCGCGCTCGAGCAGTCGTGCTGCACCTTCGGGCTCCACCATGTCGTGCAACGCGTCGTAGAGCGGACGCAGATAGGGGTCGACCTTGGCCATGAGGTCACCGGGGAGGAAGCCCAGTCGCTCCCCCGCCTCGACCGCAGGACGCGTGAGGATGATGCGATCCACCTGCTTGGCCTGCAGCGCGTGCACGGCCATCGCAACTGCGAGCCAACTCTTACCCGTGCCTGCAGGGCCGACACCGAACGTGACGATGTTCCTTCGGATCGCTTCGACGTAGCGCTTCTGACCACTCGTCTTTGGCCGCACCATGCGCCCACGCGAGCCGCGCAGCACATCGGTCGACAGCACCTCGGACGGTCGCTCGTCGGCCAACACCATGTCGATGCTGCGCTTCACCGCTGCCGGCTCGAGCACCTGGCCGTTCTGCAGGATGACCACGAGCTCCTCGAACAGTTGACCGACCTGCATGGCCCGCTCACCCGAGACGGTGATCTCGTTGCCCCGCACGTGCACCGCCTCGTCGGGGAAGGCATCCTCGACCAGACGCAGCAGTTCGTCGTGCTGGCCGAGCAGACCGACCATGAGATGGTTGCCGGGGACGTGGACGCTGACGGTGGTCGACATGTGACCTCCAGCCTAGAGGGCGGGCCGTTCGCCCCTGTCGCCGGGACTAGACGAGCCAACGGGGCCACCAAGGTCTCCCAACCCATCCGTGCAAACGACCGGTGCAATTCTTGCTCCGGTCAGAAATGCTTCCAGGTCAACTGACTTGATGCGGACGACCCGGCCAATCCGATAGCCAACGAGAGACCCGGATTCGAGCAGGCGGTAGACGGTTCTTGGACGCACACC
>CAYVUO010000055.1:11418-11736 GCA_964454715.1 uncultured Bifidobacterium sp.
GAACTCATCCATGTCGACGCTTGAGGATCGCTTGTTCTCACAGCCACGAATGTACGTAGACCCAGTCGCGCCTTCGAGGGCAATTCGACTCAAAGTCGGAGGGCGTGGTCGGGCTGCAAACGCAAGTATCTTCGGAGCGGCCAAACCAGACCCAAGAGAACCTCGAAGCAGGTTGGGTGCCCGGCGATGGAGCGACAGGACGGCGGACCATGGAAGACAAGTGGCAACAGGCGCGACTCAGCTCTACGAGCGGGATCACCGGAAGTGATGAAGCTGAGCGTCGAGCGACCTCAGCCCTACTGGCGGTCATGGGCTCCG
>CAYVUO010000056.1:0-8228 GCA_964454715.1 uncultured Bifidobacterium sp.
TCCCCGGCCCCCTGCAAGGTGTCGGAGACGTAGGAGGAGAGGACGAAGGCATCGCGCTCCAACCCCGCCTTCAACCTGTCGATCTCGTGATCGCGGTAGCCGAGTGCGAGTGGTACCTCGAGTGCCAGCAACACGATCAGCGTCAGCAGCAGGTAGGAACCGAGGAGACGTCTGGTCACGATTGTGCGGCTGCAGTGCGGAGGCGGAAACCCACGCCGCGAACGGTCTCGATCAACGAGGGATCGCCGATCTTCTTGCGCAGCGATGCGATGTGCACGTCGAGGGTCTTGGTCGGTCCGTACCAGTTCGCATCCCACACCTGTTCGAGGATCGACTCGCGGGTGTGGATCGCACCGGCATCCGACGCGAGCAGTGCGAGAAGGTCGTACTCCTTGCGGGTGAGCCCGAGTTCCTCGCCGTCGCGCGTGACGCGTCGTGACCGCTGGTCCATGACGAGACCCGGGTCGAGCACGATGGGGGCGGTGTCGTCAGCGCTCGCAGCACTCGTGCGTCGGAGCACTGCGTTCATCCGTGCGACGAGTTCGCGGAAGCCGAAGGGCTTCACCATGTAGTCGTCGGCACCGAGTTCGAGGCCGAGTACGCGATCGATCTCATCGCCTCGCGCGGTGACCACGATGATGGGAAGGTTCGAGTCGAGCCGGATGCGACGACAGACCTCGTATCCGTCGATGTCGGGCAGGCCCAGGTCGAGCAGCACGATGTCGGGCCGTCGGGCATCGACCAGTGCGAGCGCACTCGTGCCATCGGCGGCTCGGCGCACGGAGAACCCCTGGCGTTCGAGGCCCCGCACGAGCGGTTCGGCGATGGTGTCGTCATCCTCGACGAGCAGCACGTCCATCCCGAGAGGTTCCCACGATCGAGGGGGTCGTGGTCACCATTCCGCCCTCGCCGGCCACCGATCTTTGCCAACCCTTTACCTCGATCTGGGTGACCCATTGAGGGGAGGTACCTAACGTCCGAACCGTGAATCGACACCTCGCCCTCACCGTCGCCGGAGCCTCGGCGATCCTCGTCACCGCTGCCGGTGGCGCCATCGCCGCCAACGTGGGAGTTCTCAGTGCAGGGCCCTCGAACCCCGTGGGTGCGCTCGATGCCTCGAGCGTCGCCCAGCTGGCCCAGCCCCGGGCCTCGGCCCCACGGGCTGCGACGGGGCCGGCAACACCGGCGCCGTCGGCTGCGACCGCAGGCGCTCCGACCGACGCCTCCAACCCTGCTGCTCCATCGGCGGCACGGGGCGCCTCGCCCACCACGGTCGCGCCGACCGGCCGTTCGAGTGCGAACGGAGTCGATTCCACCGATCTGTCGCCGTCCGTGGCGCCGAGCCCCGCTCCCGTGGCCGGTGGCGCACCGTCGGTCGCACCCACTCCCACGACAGCACCGCCGGTCGTCACCGTGCCCACCGCACCCCGTGTGACCACACCGCCCACCACGCAGCCGTCGGGCTCGCGGTATCACGACGACGATGACGACGAGTACGAGCATGGCGGCGACGATGACTGAGACCCTCGACGACGCAGCATCGAAGCCAGCGCCGACCCGGCGCGCCACACAGAGCGAGAAACGGTCGGGCACCAGGGGTTCGGGCAAGAAGGGCTCCTCCGCACCGATGACGCGAGTGCTCACCGCGTCGCTCAGCGTCGCCGCGACCACGTCGATCATGGCCGCCCTCGCGTTGGGCGCCACCACGACCGATTCGACCAAGCCGATCGTCGAGCTCGACGTCGCCGGCAATCCCCTCGGCGGTTCGGCGCTCACCGTCGATCCCGTCACTGGTGCGACGGTGCCCGTGGATGCTGGCGCCGCAACACCTGCCGCTGGCGCAGCGAGTTCCTCTGGAAGCGCCGCTGCAGCCGCTGCAGGCGCTTCGGGGTCTCCGTCGACCTCGGCGGTCCGCAACCAGGCGTCCGGTTCCACATCGACGCCCGCAGCGTCGGCTTCGCCCGCAGCACCGGCCGCTACCACACCGCCGGCTGCGGCCGCACCCGTCACCCAGGCTCCCGTCGTGACGACACCGCCGACCACGGCGGCACCACGACCCACCACACCACCCACGACCGCAGCACGCACTCGAGCCAGCTGATCGACCACGATGGCGCTCATGCACGAGCACCACTGTGAGTTCCGCGCCATGGGCAGCGAGTGCGCCGTGCGCGTCGTCGTCGATGATTCGGTCGACGGCGACGCTCTCACGCACGAGGCAGTCACGCTCATCGCGTCACTCGAACAGCGCTGGAGCCGTTTCCGCGACGACAGCGAACTGGCACAGCTGAATCGTCACTCCGGCGCTCCAGTGTTCGTGAGCGCCGAGACGATCGACATCCTCTCGATCGCGTTCGACGCATGGCGCGCCACGAGTGGGCTGTTCGATCCCACGATGCATGACGCCATGAACGAGGTCGGCTATACGGACTCGTTCGATTCATGGCACGGATCCCATGGCGGCCTCGATGGCGAGCAGCCGGCCCGGGGGATGCGCGAGATCGAGATCGACGCGGGAATCCGAATGGTGCGCACACCGCCCGGGGTACATCTCGACCTCGGTGGCATCGGCAAGGGTCGCGCCGCCGATCTCGTCGCGACGCGACTGCGCGATCTGGGCGCGATCGGAGTGTGCGTCGACCTCGGAGGTGACGTGCGTGTGAGCGGGGCGGCGGTCGACGGCGGAGGTTGGGCGATCGCCATCGACGATCCGTTCTCGCCGGGTGCGGATCTCGCCGTCGTGGCGCTCTCCGAGGGCTCGGTCACCACCAGCTCGCGTCTTCGCCGCCACTGGAACACCTCCGATGGCCCCGCCCACCACCTGCTCGATCCCACGACCGGTCGCCCTGCATTCACCGGTCTCGCTGCGGTCACCGTGCTCGCCGCCGATGCGTCGTGGGGCGAGTGCCACGCGAAGGCTGCCCTGCTCGCAGGGCCCGACGATGGGGCGCGACTGCTCGAGGACGCCGGCCTCTCGGGAGTTCTCGTCAGCGACGACGCCACCGTCCGCGTCGCAGGATCGTTCGATCAGTTCCGAGTCTGAACGCGTACGCTGCCGACATGGCCGGATCGGGTTTGGGGACCATCGTGTTCGCGTCGTCCAAGACGTGGTGGTACCTGTCGCGCTCGACCGGCATCGTCGCGTGGGCCCTGCTCGCGATGTCGGTGCTGTGGGGACTCGCATTGTCGACCCGCGCCCTGGGGAAGAAGCCGAGCGCGCCGTGGCTGCTCGATGTTCACCGCTTCCTCAGCGGACTCGCCATCGTGTTCGTCGTGCTGCATCTGATCGGGCTGTTCCTCGACCCCTATGTGAAGTTCACGATCCCGCAGTTGCTGGTGCCGTTCGCTTCGGAGTGGAAGCCGGGGCCCGTGGCCTGGGGCGTGGTCGCCCTCTACCTGTTGCTCATCGTCGAGATCACGTCGCTCCTGCGCAAGCACATCCCCAATGGGGTGTGGCACCGCATCCATCTGCTCAGCTACGTGCTCTACGCGTCGGCGACGATCCATTTGCTGACCGCCGGCACCGATCGCAACAACAGCGCGCTGCGATGGATCGTGGTGGCCTCGGTCGGTGCGGTGGTGTTCTTCACCAGCTACCGCGTCGTCGGCCCTGGTCGGGCCGCGAGCGTCAAGGGCGCGCCGAGGGCGAGCGACTGACGATCAGGCGTCGGGCTTGGCGACGGTGAAGGTGGCCAGATCGGCGATCCACGGGCCGCGCATCTCGGCGGCGTAGCCGCCGCGCACCGTCGCTCGGGTGGTGGCGAACGCTCCGGCGTGCAGGGTGGCGGCGAGTTCGGTGGCTCGTGCGATCGCGGTGTCGATCACCTGTTCATCGGGGACGATCATGTCGTAGAACCCTGCGGCCACGGCGGATTCGGGATCGTGGACGACCGCCAGATTGATCGACGAGTTGAAGGCGCGCGTGTCGAGCACGCGACGCGCGAGTTCGACCGCGAGCTGCGGTACTGGCATGCCGATCGCGACCTCGTTGAGGCCGATCTTGTAGGTGCCGGCGGCACCCACTCGGACATCGGCGGCGAGCAGCAGGATGGCGCCCATCGCGAGCGCATGTCCGGTGGAGGCCAACACCACCGGCACCGGGCACTGATGGATCTCGGTGGCGATCTCGAAACCGATGCCGAGCAACTGTCGAGCGACGTCGTCACTCGACGTCATCGCCGCGAGGTCGAAGCCAGCGGAGAACCGGCCGGGACGGCCGGCGATGACGATCGCTCCCGCCTCGTCCTTCGCTCGCTGCAGCGCTGCCAGCAGATCGGTGGCGAGACCGAGCGAGATGGCATTGGCCTTGCCGTCGTCGATGGTGATGATGGCGACGCGGTCACGAAGTTCGTAGGAGATGACGGAATCCATGGCCGGCACGCTAGTGCTCACGCGCACGGGGTGGACCGGTAGCGTGCCGCCCATGCGCACCTCGACCGTGCCGGGAGCCGATGGCATCGATCTGGTCATCGATGAGCGCGGTGAGGTCGACGCCCATCCTGTGGTGCTGCTGCACGGCGGCGGACAGACCCGACACGCGTGGGCCGGTACTGCGAGTTCACTGGCCGACTCGGGCTGGCTGGCCGTCACGGTCGACCTGCGCGGTCACGGGGAGTCGGCGTGGTCACCCGAGGGCGACTATCGCCTCGCCAGCTTCGTGGCCGACATCGATTCGGTCTGTTCGCGCTTCGATCGGCCACCGTTCCTCATCGGGGCCTCGCTCGGTGGCTTCACCTCGATGCTGTTGGCCGGCGAACGTTCGCCCGGTTGCGCATCGGGTGTCGTGCTCGTCGACATAATCCCAGAGATGGAATCCGCTGGTTCGACCCGTGTCGCGGACTTCATGCGGGCGAGGGCCATCGAGGGCTTCGCATCACTCGACGAGGTCGCCGATGCGATCGCTGCCTACAACCCGCATCGACCGCGACCATCCGACCTCTCCGGCCTGCGCAAGAACCTGCGCGAACGCGACGGCCGCTGGTACTGGCACTGGGATCCGCGCTTCGGTGGTGAGGGCGGTTCGGCTCCGTCGGAGGTGACCGAGACCGATCGTCTTCACGATGCGGTGCAGGCGATCGTCGATGGGGGAGTGCCGATGATGCTCGTCCGGGGGCGCGTGAGTGACCTCGTGAGCGCGGAAGGTGCGGCGAGGTTCTGCGAACGGTTCCCCAGCGTCGAATTCGTCGACGTCTCCGGCGCCGGTCACATGGTGGCGGGGGACCGCAACGATGCGTTCACCAGCGCAGTCACCGAGTTCCTCGACCGGCATCGACCGGTCTGAGTTCAGCTGACGAGTTCGCGGACCTTGGCCTCGGTGGCCGGTCCGTCGTAGGCCAGTTCGCCATCGCGCAGGCCGATGCAGCGCGTGGCGTGGCCGATCAGATCCTTCTGATGCGTCGAGCAGATGACCGTTGCACCTTGCGCGACGACATCGCCGAGGATGTCGACGAGCGTCTCCTGACCCGGTGCGTCGAGGCCCACGAACGGTTCGTCGACGAGCATCAACTGGAACGGACGGATGAGCCCGAGGATGAGCCCGGTCTTCTGCTTGAGGCCGCGGCTGAAGCGCGACGGCAGGTCGTCGACGCGGCCACTGAGACCGAACATGTCGACGAGGTCGTCGGCGTACTCCTGCCAGTCGTTGGTGTGGTGAAGACGCGCGATGTATTCGATGTGTTCCGAGAGGCTCAGGTCGTCGTAGAGCACCGGATTGTCTGGGAGGAACGACAGTGCTGCGCGCGCCGGCACCGAGCCCGCAACGTGTCCGCCGATGAACGCCCAGCCGTCGGAGGGCTCGAGCATGCCGGCGGCGAGGCCGAGGAACGTCGACTTCCCGGCGCCGTTGGGGCCCACGAGCATGATGAGTTCGCCCTGTCCGATGGTGATGTCGAGCGGAACGATGAGGCCCTGCCCGTCGCCGTAGTCCTTGTAGAGGTCGAGCGTCTGCAGTACGGCGTCGGTTCGCAGCCGCGGCTCGGTGGCGGGCGTGGGTGGCTGCTTGGGGAGTTTGAATGGGGATGTCACAGGTGCTTGGGCTTCCTCGAGCGCAGGAACAGGATGGCTGCGGCGCCGGCGAACAGCGCGTAGACGGCGGAGTTGCCGACCTTCGTGGTGTGCAGGTCGGCGGGGTCACTTCCGGCCTGCAGGATGGGCAGCAGGGCGATCAAGGTGATGGTGGGCGGGATCACGAGACGCGCTGCCATGAGCCAACCCATGACGTCGGGGCCGAGCCCGGCGAGGCCGGCGACATCGGGTGCTCCCTGCGCCGTGCTCACCGCGGCACCGGCCATCGCGCCGAGAGCGACCGGCACGACCAACACGATGAACAGGTGCCACACGACGGTCCAGGGCACGAACACGAGCGATGCTGCGGCGGCGATGACGCACACGAGCACCATGACGACGAACCCGGCGGCGAGATGCTGCACGAGGAAGGCACCCGGCGCTTCCGGAGCGTTCTCCCATCGTGACGGATGGTCGACCTCCTGCGCGATCGGCTCGGCCGCGTCGTACGCGGCCACGAACAGTGCGAGAGCGGCGATGAGGATGAAGGGGATCGTGCCCCGCCACACCGCGCCGAGGGCGAGACCAGCGATGATGCCGAGACCGGCCATGCGCGCGAGGCGGGGGAGCGGGAATCGCAGGTACCCCTGCCAGTCGCGCTTCCACACGACGGGCACCACACCCTTGCGTCCCGCCTTCATGCGGCCGATGCGGATCCACGGCCGTGCTCGCGGACGCTCCTGTGACAACTGGCGACGAAGCAGCACGACGGTTCGGACGTCCTGGAGTGTGACGGCGAAGCGCAACTGGGCGACGAGGCCGGCCCTTCGCAGCGCGTGTTCGATCGAAAGGTCCCCGATGCGGCGGATGCCGAGCGCGATCACGACGATCACGAGTGCGACACCGATCAGGGCGAGGGGCCGGAACGTGATCGTCCAGACCGAGAGCTCGGCGAGGAGTGTGAGCGGCGAGGTGCGCGACTCGGCCACGATGTCGATGCCCGACCAAGCGAGCACCAGGAGTGCGAGCAGGTTGGCCGGCCACCACTTGAGACGTCGGCCCGACACGGCCATCGCGGTGGCAGAGGCGAGCATGCCGGCGAGCGCGAACGTGACGGCACAGCACACGATCGAAGCCACATGGTTCACGGGCAGGCGGCGGGCGGCCGCTTCACCGACGATGGCGCCGAGTGCCGCGCCGGTGAACGCCAGGAAGCGGAGTTGCTTGATCGCGGGGGAGCGCACGACATCGGCCCGGTCGATCGGCGCATTGAGTTCGTGCATCACGACCGGTGCCTCGAGTACGAGAGGACCACCGCGACCACCCGAGCGGAATCCGATGCCGACGGCGACGGCGATGGCCAGACCGATCCACGCCGGTGCGTCGGCGGCGAACCGTGCCGCATCGGCGGGATCGAGGCGATCATCGGGCAACTGGCTCGCAGCGAAGAGGACGAAGATCACGCCGGCCAGACCCACGATGTAGACCCGGTAGAGCGCGTCGATCCAGTGCACCTCGGACAGGCGATTGTGGCGTCGCGTGGCCCGCAGTTCGTGCAGGGCGGTCGCATCGGGGCTGGCGGTCACGGGGGCCGAATCTACCGGTGTGGGCGCAGGGCGACTGCAACGGCCCGCGTCGGGTCCGGGCGCTAGCGTTGCGGCGGATCTTGGGGGAGATCCGATCCCGGAGCAGGTCAGCGATGGCACACACCGACAACCTCATCGAGACCTCGCGTTCGACCTCTCGTCGCGTCGATGGCGCGTGGGTGCGTTCATGGTGGGCACCGTTGGTCTTCTTCGCCGGCGTCGGTACGTGCGTCTGGATCGCGGTCTGGTGGGGGAACGTCCACCTCCCCCACGACTCGTTCTTCCCGCGTCGCCCCGGCATCGCCGGCGGCACGGTCTTCGAGGGTTGGCAGCGCTGGGATGCCGAGTGGTACCGAACGATCATCCGCGACGGCTACGTCTACTACCCACGGGTGCAGTCGTCAGTCGCGTTCTGGCCCTCGTATCCGGTCGTGGTGAAGGCGTTCACCTGGATGTTCCCGAGCGTCTACATCACCGGTTCGATTGTCACGCTCGCGTGTGGAGCGATCGTTGCGGTCGTGTTCAATCGATGGGCCCGCGT
This sequence comes from uncultured Bifidobacterium sp., assembly GCA_964454715.1. Lineage (GTDB taxonomy): Bacteria > Actinomycetota > Acidimicrobiia > Acidimicrobiales > Acidimicrobilacustridaceae > Acidimicrobilacustris. The sequence continues at coordinate 8,131 of CAYVUO010000056.1, forward strand.
GTTCGTGGCGCCGTCGATCGCGTTGATGGCGGTCGCTCTTCTCTGCGTCTATCCCTACAGCTACTACCTCTACGGTGCGATCTACGCAGATGCTCTCT
>CAYVUO010000056.1:8238-11545 GCA_964454715.1 uncultured Bifidobacterium sp.
CCATCGGAGCATTCCTGCTCGTCGAACGCGATCGCATGTTCTGGGCCGGAGTGGTCGGCATCATCGCATCGGCTGGTCGTCCTGCGGGCATGGTCGTCGCACTCGTGCTCGTGCTGCGCGTGCTCGAGCGACGCAACATCGCAGATGGACCGGTGTCGTTCCTCGAGCGCTTCGATCCGCGCCGTGCTCGACGTAGCGATCTGCCGGTCCTGCTCTCGTTCGCGGGTGTTGGAGCATGGTGCGCGTACCTCTGGGTTCGCTTCGGTGACCCGTTCCTGTTCATCACCATCGAGCAGGAATGGAGTCAGGGCGCCGGCCCGTCCACCTGGCTCAAGTTCCAACTCATCAACGACCTCCAACATCACGCCACGTGGCCATCGACGATCGGCAACTGCGTGCAGGCGGTGCTGGTCACCGGATGCCTCCTGCTCGTGCCGCTCGTGAAGCGCCGCTTCGGTTGGGCGTACGCGCTCTACGTGCTCGGTATCGTCGCCCTTCCCCTCATCGGCACGAAGGACTTCATGGGTGGCGGGCGCTACCTGCTCGGTGCCTTCCCATGCTTCGTGGTCGCCGCCGAACTGCTGGTGCGCAGACGCAGGGTGGGCTGGGCGGTGTTGGGCACGTCGTTCGTCGCCCTGCTCGTGCTCGCCGCGCTGTTCGGGCGGGGCTCGTACATCTCCTGACCGGGCTGCGGTACGACCGGTCGACACCGATAGCGTGACCGGGTCGAAGGAAGGCCAGACATGACCGATCTCCAGTCCGCCGAGTCCACTGACGAGGCCCCGCAGTACGTCCTCACCGTTACGCCCGAGGCGCTCGATCGGATCCTCGAGATCCGCGACGGCGAACCCGACCCCGGTTCGGTGTGCCTCCGCGTCGAGGTCGTTGGCATGCAGGGCGCCGACTACCAGTACTCGCTCGGGTTCACGCCGATCGCCGAGGTCGATGAGGCCGACGACATCTCGGTGCAGGGTGGGCTGAGCGTGGTGGTCGCGGCCGAGAGCGTCGAAGCCATGCTCGGCGCGACCCTCGACCTCCCGAGCGCTCCCGGCCAGGGCGGTCTGGTCATCCGCAACCCCAACAAGCCCGATCCGCTCAAGGGTCTCAAGCTCGAGCTCACCGGCGAGCTCGCGGACGACGTGCGCATCCTGTTGGCCGAGGTCGTCAACCCGCAGCTGGCCGACCACGGTGGCTTCGCCGAGCTCCGGGGGGTCGAGGACACCACCGTCTACCTCACCATGGGTGGCGGATGTCAGGGGTGTGCGGTCAGCGCGCAGACCCTGCAGTACTCGATCCGCGAGACGATCATGACGGCACTGCCACAGGTCACCGACGTCGTCGACGTCACCGATCACGAGGCCGGCTCGACCCCGTACTACTGAGGTCGATTCCGACGCGGAATTTCTTGCGCTCCGGATTGCTCAGCAGAGTCAAGTACCTCTAGGGTCGGCCCGTCCCGGGGAGTGCGCCCGGGAGCGACGCGTCCTCGTGTCGCTGGAGACGTCTCGGGGGAGGGGCCATGCCTGATGCACTCGTGGAGCGCGACGGACACGTGCTCGTGCTCACCATGAATCGCCCCAAGCGCCTCAACGCGCTCTCGGGCGCCATGCTCATCCGCCTCTACGACGCCATGCTCGAGGCCGATGCCGACGACGACGTGCGCGCCATCATCCTCACCGGCGCCAACGGCAACTTCTCCTCAGGAGCCGACCTCAAGGCGATGGCCGGTGACGCGGGCCCCGATGCCGATACCGAGATCGACGTGCAGGCCCGGCTGGCCGCCGACCCCGATCTGTCGTGGAAGGCATTGCTTCGCCACTACCAGCCCAAGAAGCCGCTCATCGCGGCCGTCGAGGGAATCGCGTTCGCCGGCGGCACCGAGTTGCTGCAGGGCACCGACATCAGGGTGGCTGGCGAGAGTGCGCGCTTCGCGGTGAGCGAGGTCAAGCGTTCGCTCTACCCCATGGCTGGCTCCGCGGTGCGACTGCGCCGTCAGATCCCCTACACGATCGCGGCGGAGGTCCTCCTCGCAGGGCGTGAGCTGAGCGCGGCAGAGGCACTCCAGTACGGACTCATCGGTCACGTCGTCCCCGACGGCCAGGCGCTCACGAAGGCGATGGAGATCGCGCAGCAGATCGCCGACAACGGGCCGATCGCGGTCGAGGCCGTGCTGCGCACGCTGCGCGAGACCGAGGGCATGACCGAGCGCGAGGCGCTCGACCACGAGTTCGAATACGGCTGGAAGGTGTTCCAGACCGAGGATTCCAAGGAAGGCCCCCGTGCCTTCGCCGAGAAGCGCAAGCCCGTCTACAAGCGGCGCTGAAGACCTGCAACACAGGAAAGGAAGAAGATGGCAGAGACCAAGGAGTTCGCCTTCAACCTGACGTTCCCGTTCTCACGGACGTTGGGTGCGACACTCAGCACGTTCTGCTCGGCGCTGGCCGAGGGCCAGATCATCGGTGTACGCACCGGTGGTCGGGTCATCGCCCCACCGCTCGAGTACGACCCCGAAACATCGGCCGACGCCGGTTCGGAGTGGGTCAAGGTCGGGCCGAAGGGCACCGTGACCAACTGGACATGGATCCCCCAGCCGACCGGCCTCCACCCGATCGACCGTCCGTTCGCGTTCGCGTTCATCGTGCTCGACGGTGCCGACACGGCGATGATCCATGCCGTCGACGCCGGCAGCGAGTCGGCGATGTCCATCGGCATGCGCGTCGAGGCCCAGTTCAAGGCTCCGGCCGATCGAGTCGGTCGGATCGACGACATCGTCGCGTTCGTGCCGGCGAGCGATCCGTCCCCGAGCGCCGGTGCCGGTGAACCGTTCACGGCCCCGGCCGAGAACGCGATCACCGAGATGGACGCCTTCTGCGACCTGACCTACGTCGACAACGCGTCACCCACCACGATGCTGTGGGCCAACGCGCTGCTCGAGGGTCGTCTGATCGGTCAGCGTTGTCCCCAGTGCAAGCGGGTCGTCATCGGACCGCGCGGCATGTGCAGCGTGTGTGCCATCGAACTCGACGAGTCGCACATCGAGGAGTTCGCGGGTCGCGGTGTGGTCTCCAACTTCACCGTCGTCACACCGACGCCCTATCCCGGTCAGACCGAGACCGAGCCCTTCGCTCGTTGCTCGATCCTGCTCGACGGCGCCGACGCGGTCATCGCCCAGCAGGAGATCCTCGACATCGGGGTCAACGAGATCCGCGTCGGCATGCATGTCGAGCTGGTCTGGGCGCCCGATTCGGAGCGCAACGTTGCCGACATCGACAATCGCAGTCGGGGGAGTGGCGGCGACGCCATCCGC